>CAZVYR010000262.1:0-6047 GCA_964631555.1 uncultured Leptospirales bacterium | reverse complement strand
ATCCGGGCACGGGGAAAAGTTATCATAAAGTATTTTATTACGGTATGTATAAAAAAATTTGTTATACGAATACCAGGTAATACAACATCCCAAGTAATGATATTGCTCCAAACCATATTAAGGATTTGTTATATCTGTCATTCCTGCGCTTGTGACGGTTTATATTGATCATAATTCCGATAAAACAAATAAATACCAGTATTAGCAACAGTAAAAAAGCAACGGATAATGTTGTCTGATCCCATTTCCCGCTAAGTACTACATTATATTGGCGATCGAAAAAGGTTTCCACTCTTGGCTTGGCAAAGGTAATCAGAATAAAAACAGTGAGTACAAGGAACCAGGTTATTCCCGCAAGAACATTTATGGCTTTTACCATGGTATCCGGCCCCCGCCGTCTGTTCACTTTTTTAAAATCATTCATGTCGTTTACCTCCTGAACTAATATAACTATCGTAATATTAAATATTCAATTTGACTGACTCTTCCTGCTAATATTGTCGGAATTATCGATAGAATGATATGTTTTTAATAAATTTCAAAGCAGCAGTAGGCTGCCTTAGGCGCAAAGGACACGGACGGATTATTTGCGGCGTGGAATTTATTAAAAACAGATCATTCTATCGATTCAACGATGTATAATAAAAAAGAAAGCCGGTTAATATGAGTAAATAATTATAATCTGGAAAAATCAAGGGTGACAAAATAATCATCAATTGTTTCGGCTCTTCTTATCAGCTCCACTGCGCCGTCCTCTTTAAGCAGCAGTTCTGCTGAACGTAATTTACCGTTATAATTAAAGCCCATTGCATGGCCGTGAGCGCCTGTATCATGTATTACCAATATATCTCCGGTATCGATCGAGGGAAGTTTTCTGTCTGTTGCGAATTTATCGTTATTCTCACATAAAGAGCCGACCACATCGTAGACATTGTCCTTGGGCTGATTTTCCTTGCCAAGCACTGTAATATGATGATACGCGCCGTATATAGCAGGACGCATAAGGTTAGCGGCACTCGCGTCAAGGCCGACATATTGTTTGTAAATATCTTTTTTATGAAGAACAGTGGAAACAAGGTAACCATAAGGCCCTGTTACTACTCTTCCGCATTCTGAAAATATCTTCAAAGGATGAAGGCCGTTTGGTTTGATCAGCTTTTCGTATTCAGCTTCTATTCCGCTGCCCAGTGCCTCAAGATCAACCGCGGTCTGATCGGGCTTGTAGGGGATACCGATGCCTCCGCTCAGGTTGATGAATTCCAGGCGTAATCCGATCCTGTTTTTCAGTTCAATGGCAAGCTCGAACAGCATCGCAGCAGTCTGGATATACGAATCTCCGTTTAACTCATTTGAGATCAGAAAGGTATGGAGACCGAATCTCTTCGCTCCCATTTCCCTGACCTGTTCAAAGCCTTTGAATATCTGCTCCTTTGTAAATCCGTATTTGGACTCCGCAGGATTGCCTATTATCGCGTTCCACCGGCCGAATGATCCGGGGTTATACCTGAAGGATATTACTTCCGGGATCCCGCAGTGCTTTTCAAGGAACGGGATATGACTGATATCGTCAAGATTGATTATGGCTCCCAGTTCCGATGCCTTTATATATTCAGCGGCAGGGGTTTCATTTGAGGAGAACATTATATTTTCTCCTGTGATGCCGGTCTTTTCTGAAAGCAACAGCTCGGGCATTGAACTGCAGTCTGTCCCGCATCCTTCCTCTTTAAGTATCTTCATTATATAGGGATTAGGGGTTGCTTTAACAGCAAAGTATTCCTTATATCCCCGGTTCCAGGCAAATGCCTTTAATAATCGCTTTATATTTTCCCTGATCGCTCTTTCATCGTATATGTGAAAGGGCGTGGGATATTCTTTTATTATCTTTTCTATTTGCTCCTTGGTGAACGGAAGCTTCTTTTCTGTCATTGTACTTAACTATCCTCTGAGATCATAAGCCGGTAAGTGATTTTACCGGCATGTTTATATGTATTCTTAAAATTATACTGACGGTAATTCCGGGTTCAAATGAACTTAATGATTCTGAAATTGTAAAGAAATAAATTACCGGACTATGTATCTATATATAAAATTTAACTCATTCCCGGTAACCGGTCAATAGTTGAAAAGGCCTGAATATCAGCCAGGTTTCCATGATTCTTTAAAGAAAAATATAATTGTATAATCCTTGACATGAATTCAGCATGACATATTCAATTATATGAATCTATTAAATTATCGCTTCAATACCGGATATAATTAATATAATAAAGGAGTGTGTTACCAGTGCCTATAGCGCAGCATATACTAGATTCCATGGGAAGATCGTCTTTGATAAGAAGGATGTTCGAAGAGGGCATCAGGATGAAAGCACAGTTCGGAGAGGATAATGTTTTTGATTTCAGTATAGGCAATCCGGACATTCCCCCGCCTGCAAAGTTTTTCGATGCTTTAATAGAGATATGTTCCTCGAATAAATCCGCGGGCGGGTTGAATGAACACGGATACATGCCGAATGCAGGTTACACGGAAACGAGGGAGGCGATAGCGCAATGGCTATCGGCGGAACACGGAGTCAGCCTTAAGGGAGACCATGTGATTATGACATGCGGTGCTGCGGGCGGCCTGAATGTGGTATTCAAGACACTGCTTAATCCGGATGAGGAGGTAATTGTACCAAAGCCGTATTTCCCTGAATATGATTTTTATGTAGGCAATCATAACGGGAAAACGGTTCTTGTTGAAAGCAATAAAGATTTTTCACTGAACATAGAGAATATAAATTCCGCTATTAACGATAAGACAAGGGCAATTCTTATAAACTCGCCGAATAATCCTACAGGCAGGGTTTACTCCGAGAGCGAAATAAAAAGCCTGTCTGAATTACTGGCTGACCAGCTAACCAGGCACGGAAGGTGTATTTACCTGGTATCAGACGAGCCTTACAGGGAAATCGTTTATAACGGTATTACGGTACCGAGTATCCTGAAGTATTATCAAAATTCAATACTGGTAAATTCGTTTTCCAAAACGCTCTCTATAGCGGGCGAAAGGATAGGTTATGTCGCGATAAATCCTTTATGCGATGATGCCGGGACACTTATATCAGGACTCATTTTATGCAACAGGACTTTGGGTTATATAAACGCGCCTGCATTGATGCAGAGAATAATCGTAAAAATACTGGATACTTCCGTTAATACTGAGCTTTATAAGAAAAGAAGAGATATCTTCATTGACGGATTAAGGGATGCCGGCTACCGGACAGCCGTACCTGAGGGCGCTTTTTACCTGTTTCCCGAATCTCCGATGAAAAATGATGTGGAATTTGTGAAGCACCTGCAGAAGTACAATATACTGGTTGTACCCGGATCAGGATTCGGCGGACCGGGATACTTCAGGATATCGTACGCTGTTCCGCAGGATATAATCGAAAGGTCTATTCCGAAATTCAGGGAGGCTCTTGAAAGCCTGAAATAAAAGCGGGCCTTGCCCTGCACTGACCAAGCGGCTATTTTAACTATATATTAACGATTATCGATAAAATGATCTGATTTTATCGATTGTATAGCACGTTATACAACAAAATGAGTTACTTAATTATTTTCTTGACATCATTTAGCGGGCTACTATGTTATGAAAAATTAAAAACAGCCCTGTTCTTTCACCGGATTGTTGAGTATATTCGGGATTCGGTTTAATAAGCTGAGAGACGGGCAAATATCAATATTTTGCAAATAAAGGGAAAATCATGGCAGAAGATCAAGTAACACAACCTGAGGAAACAACAAAAGAAGGCCAGGCTCCTAATGCTGAATCCGGGGAGACTCCCAAAAGAAAAAAAATAAACAGATTGTCCCCGGATGTGTTAAGTAAAAAAATAGATGAGATGGAAAAAGCAAACCAGGTTCATTCAAGGTATTATCAGCATCTTATTCAAAGAAAAAACGAGATGCAGGTGCAATAATTTCCTTAACGCAGGACTATATTCTTTCCTCCAACTGATATTGCCGGTTCTTTAAATATAAAGTATAATAATAACATTATAAGTAATAATATAATTATTAAAACGGCAATTATCTTTCTTTGTTCAGTTACAGGCAGCAGCCTGAAATTCTGAAGCTTATATTTATAATCAATAAGTCTTTTAATAAAACCGGGCAGTATTCTTTGCCTGAAATTCTGCAGCGATTTCTTAATTTGAGGGTGTGTTTTCTTTTCTGAGGCAAGATCAAATTTAGCATCACGATAAAGGTCGGGATTATCCGGGTCAACAATGAACTTGTACCCGCAGGAACATCTGACCTGCAGTTTGCCCTTATCAATAGGGAATCTCAGTTTTTTATTGCAGGAAGGACATCTCTTTATCAAATGCATTTGAGACAATTCTTTAATTATTATAAACCCGCATCATTGTATCGCGATAACCTGATCCAGTATATCAGGCAGGTTGCCGAATAATTGTTCGAGTTCATTATTATTCATGCCCACAAGATCAATAGCTTCCTGGCTTAACTGGTGGAATAATCCGTCGCTTCCTATGCCGATTCCGCCCATAAGGCATATTGTATTTGCTATATGAACGATCGATACCAGAAGCTTAGATTCTTCAGGGGCATTCTCAGGCTCATGGTGATACCTGACAATATCTTTTAATATTGCAGGGAATTTCCATTTTGATAATATCTTTTCACCGATTTCCTGGTGATCAAAGCCCATGATCTCCTTTTCAGCAGCCTGGAACGTGATCTGTTTTTCCTGCACTGTTGAAAGTATTTCCTGGAAGGTGCTCTGAACATACAGGGCAAGAACTGTCTTTCCCACGTCGTGAATTATTCCGCCTGTAAAAGCTATGTCCGCGATATCTTTCTGTCTTTTCATCATTGCCACTTTTTTTGAGAGAACTCCAACCGCGAGTCCGTGTTTCCAGAGATCCCCTTTCGCAAGGTCATATCCTATTATTTCTTTGTCCAGAAGCGACTTTGTGGCTGCAACAACAACGATATCCTTAACTTCTTTTAAGCCGAGTGTTACGGTCGCCCTTTCAATGGATGATATTTCTTTGCCCCTGCTGAAGTAAGCCGAATTGCACAGCTTAAGTACATTGGTTGTAATTGCCTGGTCTTTGGATATTTCACCGGATACTGCTGTAAAGGCTACGTCAGGATCACTGACCATGGTTACAACCTTACCCGCGACATCGGGCATTGAAGGCAATTGCCCTATATTGTTAACAATCTGTTCAAGTCTTTCTTTCATTTGAGATTGCATAGAATTCTCCAAAAGCGTATTTTCGATTGTAAGCGGTTAAACTTTATAAAAAACTTTTTCTTTACCACCGGATCTGACTTTTAACCTCCCATCTGCGAGAAAAAAATCAATTACTCTGCCTGTGTTGCCTCCGACATCAGCAACCATTACGGGGATATTGTTCTCTTCAAGCAGCTTGAGTGTCATTTCAATGTTCCTTTCCCCTATCTGGGCAAGTGAAACGCTCGAATTGAATTTGAACATTGAAGCTCCGCCGACTATCTTGGCTGATAAATTTTCTTTTTTACATCCTTCTTTCAGTAATCCTTTTATCAATAGAGGGATCGCGGTTTCAGCGTATTTTTCAGGCTTCTCATTGGTTGCTCCTTTGGGCAATAAGATATGTGCCAGTCCGCCTATTTTCTTTGTCTTGTCATAAATACATATTCCGACACAGCTTCCCAATATTGTCCTGAGAACAGCAGGATTGCTATCGACATGAATCTGGGCCACCCCAACAGTAGTAAAACTCTGCATAATTTTTACTCTTCTTTATTTTTTTTAAATATAGAATATTATCAGTTTTTTTAAAAATATTTTTAACTATTTACTAATGAATTACTTTATAATCTTTTGGAAAAGATCAGTCAATATTAAAAAAGTAATATGACTATTAAAAAAAAGCACAACTAAATATAGTTATAATAATCCGACTCTGGTCTTTAATAACTATTAAAACGCATTTTTATTATATAACTAAAAATCTCCATGTGTCAAGAAATTTGATTATTTTAATTATA
>CAZVYR010000261.1:0-6060 GCA_964631555.1 uncultured Leptospirales bacterium | reverse complement strand
ATCAACCAAACCATCCCCATCATTATCAACACCATCAATAATATCCTCATTAACTTCAGATTCGGATAAAGATAAAAAACTGTCTCCAAGATTGACAAATATAGACCGTGCCCCGTTTTTTGCGACTGCGACTATAGTGTGCATACTGGTGCCGCCCTCTTTTGTGATAAGATACTCTGTTGAAACACCAGCCCGGTCCAGATCTGTTTTTATCTCACTCCCATAACTGTCATTGCCGGTTTTGGCCAGAACAGCGCAATTAACACCCATAGCTGCAAGTACGGTTAACATGTTTGAACAGCTTCCTCCGGGAACGCGGTCTTCTTCATAAATAAAAGAGAATCCGTCTTCTCTCGGTAAATCTTCACATCTGATTACCATATCAATAGCTATTGATCCCATACCAAGAACATCAATTTTCATTATCCTACTCCCGTAAAATAAAATATTTCATCATAAATAATATCTTGCAGATATTAATTAAGTTTCTCAACATCAATCGGAAATTTCCCGAAGTTACGCACAGTTTCAATCATAGCAAATATATTTGCCTGAGGCGTATCAAGAGGGACTGTGCAGCCGGAACTTACTATGTATCCACATGGTGTGTCGAATGCCTTTTTTATACATGTCTTTGTCGCTTTTTTGACATCCTCAACAGTCCCGTTCATCAGCACATCTATAGGAGGAACATTCCCGCTCAGGCCTGCTTTCTCACCTATGGCTTTCTTGGCCTCTTCAAGGTCAATGGTATTGTCAAGACTTAAAAAAGAAGCTCCCGCGTCTGCCATATCCTGCCAAATCGTTTCCGTATGGCCGCAGATATGCAGAGAAGGGCCTTTGCCTGTTATTTTTTTAGCATATTCGCAGATTTGCATTAAGTAAGGTTTTACAAACTCACGGAATTGAGCAGGGCTGATAACATCTTCGGACGCGAGCGGTTCGCTTATACTGTACGAAATACCCAGGTTATATGCTGCTTTCATAAAATTGATGACGGCTTCAGCAGTAAATTTTAATAGAGTATGGGCAGACTCGGGATTTAATATCAGATCTCTCATAAAGTTATTAGTCCCTCTCACTAAAGCTGCTGTTGTGAATGCTCCGCCGGTTCCGGTGCCGACCTTTACTTCCTGCCCGATTGAGTTCTTGATTCGCGCTAGTGCTTTAAAAAAAAGAGGCAGCCTTCCTTCGTGTTCAGGTTTAATACCTTCTAATTTATTGATCTCATCATATGTTCTGATAGCCGGCTCAAGTAACTGCGGCCTTTCCTTTTCGCTGAAAACAAGGCTGGAGCCTAGAGCTTCCGGAAGACCTAAAAGACCGGGCCCAACGCTGACTGAATCAAAGCAGAATGTTTTGTAAACCTCTATAGCAGTTTCTGCCATTACATCAGAAGAGTGATGATATTTATTCAGTGAAATTCCCGTAAGCCTGCATCCGTATTCGCTTAGATGACATGTACAGGGAAGACGGTCGATCGGCTTGCCGGACATCAGGGCGTCCGAACGTTCCTTTGATGTCATTTCATCTTTTATATTATTTTTCATTTTATTTGTTTTTTAACAAAATATTTTTCTTTATAATCATAAATTATTTCTTACCTGTGAACATCATGTGAGCCAGATCGTCGGGTTCTATTTCAGATAAGGAGCCGGACCATATATTTCGTCCGCCTTTCAGAACAAGGACGCGGTCCGCTACTCTAAACAATTCCTGAAGATTATGTGTTACAATAACAAGGCTCCGTCCCCGGCTTTTTAACTTCAAAATCAGTTGCAGGATTTTTTCCTGCTCAGCAAGCCCCATGCTGGCAGTCGGCTCATCAAGAAGAATTACTTCAGGCTTGAAAAGGAGACAGCGGCATATTGCAATAGCCTGACGTTCCCCGCCTGAGAGCTCGCATACAGGTCGATCGAGATCATATAGATTGATTTCGAGATCCATCAGCAGTTCAGACGTGTTTTTATACATCTTCTTTTTATTAAGGATTAATGGGATCTTCCGGTATTTAGAGCCTGTAATGTATCTACCCAGATACATATTTTCCCATGCGTTAAGACTACCGCACAGAGCAAGATCCTGGTAGACCATTTCAATTCCAAGACTACGGGCTTTTTTAGGGGAATGTATATGCACATATTGACATTCGATAAATATTTTCCCGCTGTCTTTTGGAAGGACTCCTGCCAGAATTTTCAGCATTGTGGACTTCCCTGCTCCGTTGTCCCCTACCAGACCGAGGACTTCTCCCTTGAACAGGTCCATGCAGGCATAGTCAAGGGCTATCCGTCCGTCAAAATGTTTATAAATATTTTCCATTTTTAAAATGGAAGTTTTCATACGCTGATCCTCCGGAATTTTTTTTATTTCCAATCTTTAAGCAGATGAATATTATCTTTAGTAGCCAATACACTGGTTACGGAAACGCCGTCAGGAATTTTTTTCCCCTCATAAGCCGCGACAGCAACACGGGTAAACAGTTCTCCTATGAGAAAAGGGCTGAAAGCCACGGAACCCGCGAGTTGTCCTTTCTCGATAGCCTCCTTTGCCTGCGGGATCAAATCTATACCCACAACAATAATCTTTCCTGTTTTTCGTGCAGCTTTAATAGCTTCAACAGCGGCAAGCGCCATAACATCATTAGAACACATAATACCTTTAAGATCAGGATGGGCCTGAAGGAGGTTGCTTGTTATATTATAGGCTTTTGAGCGGTCCCAGTCTCCAGGCTGAACAGATACAAGTTTTATGGAACTATCGGATTCAAATGCCTTCCTGGCTCCCCTGGTTCTTGCTTCCGATTGAGGAGCTCCGGGCAGGCCCTCAATAATCGCGACTTTCCCTCCGTTTTTTTTCTTCAACAACTTAACAATATATTCAGCTCCCATTTTACCCTGCTCATAAAAATTTACCATTTCAATATAAATTGCTTTTACCCCCGCTTCTTTTGCCGCTTTCATATCCACCCTGTTTTCCGTTACAGTTGGAATTCCTTTCTCAGAAGCCTTTAACAATCCCGGGATAATGTTCTGCGAAGTTATTGGATGAGCCACAATAACATCGTAATTCTTGGTTACCATGTTTTCCAGGAGATTCAACTGATCGGTCACTGAATTTTCCTGGGGTGATGCCTGTAAATCCATTTCAATTCCGAATTCTTTTCCTGTTTGTTGGTATCCCTCTTTTATTGAAACCCAGAACGGATTTGCCAGTGTGATAAGGACAACGCCGACCCGTATGGATTTTTTTGGTTTCGGGATGTCCCCCAGTTTGGAAAATGTTTCATTCCTTGATTTTTGATATAAAGTAGTTTCAGCCCCGGCATTATCTATGCTGGCAACAAGCGTTAACGAAAGAATACAAGCTGTTAATATTACTTTCCTGATTACTGTAAAAAATTTAGTTCTCATTCTTAAACTCCTATAAAATAATTAATTAGAAATAGTTTTCCCTTTTCGCCGTATCCTGTCAGACACGACAGCCAGGATAAAGACCAAGCCAATAACAAGCTGTTGATAGTATGAAGGGATATTAAAGATAGTAAGGCCGTTCCTTAATACTCCTATTATCATTGCTCCCAGAAATGTTCCTATGATGCTGCCTTCGCCGCCGAAAAAGCTGGTACCTCCCATTACTACCGCAGCTATAGCTTCAAGTTCAACACCCATCCCGGCGATAGCCTCAGCAGTATTGAGTCTAGCCGTTACAATAATGCCTGCTAAAGCAGCCATTATACCGGACAGCATATAAACAGCAATTAGTGTTCTGGATACTGGTACGCACATCCTGTAAGCTGCACTCTGATTATCCCCGATAGCCCTGGCGTTTGTGCCGAAGCGTGTACAGTTAATGATAATGTAACCGGCTGCCAATACTACAGCAGCGATTATTACGGAAAACGGGAAAAATTTCCATCGGCCTGAACCGATCATGCGGAAGGAAAGAGGCATTCCGTAAATCGGACGTGAATCCGTAAAGATCAATGCCAGGGCTCTATAAATACCTGCGGTTCCGAGCGTGACTATGAAGGGAGATACATCAAATTTTGCGATACATATCCCATTAGTAAAACCCATAAGAGCTCCTGAAAGAATTCCTAATGTGATACTTTCAGGTACTCCAAAACCTGATTTAATGCACCAGGCCATTATAATACTGCTCATAGCCAGTATGGAACCGATGGAAAGATCAATACCGGCTGTAGCAATAATAAGAGTCATGCCGACAGAAACAATAAGAGGGACTGCTGATTGTATCAGTATATTTATAAGATTCTCCCTTGTCGGAAAATAAGGGGATAAAATACTGAAAAACACTAACAGAAATATAAGAAATAACAGCAGGCCGATTTTTGGAAAACGGCGTGCACTATTATTATTGGAAATAATCTTTCTCAACAATGACAATACCAATCCTGATTTATTTATTATTGATTTATCAATAATCATTAATTCAAAGCCTGAACTTACAGTAACTATGGTTTTTGTATTTTTCACAAAAACTGGAAAACACAAAAAGCTATACGTGAATTAAGAATCTGGCTTTGTTGTTAATAATTTGAAATGATTGGAAGGAAAACAGAGGGAAGATTAATCAGATTTGAAAGGGAAAACATACTGCAAGCTGATCCACTCTCTTTCTCTTCCAGAGATTCGAAAAGTCTAAACTAGACCTTATAAGGCCGGAAGAGCCCTTTCAGCGAATCGAAAATGGTACGGATCGCTCGTTCATGTTCTCACCTCCTTTTCTATTAGTTCTGTTATAGTTGATCTAATATATCATTAATAAAATATTCTATTTCTCATAAACATCAAATTTTAATTATTTTAAGTCAACCAAAATATAAAATAAAATTTGGATATTGTTTTAATACTGCGGGCAGGATACTTATTATTAACAAAATATAAATGATTATATCCTTTCTTTACGATCAGCCTTTAATTTATAAATAATTAACCATATTAGTGTTAACAATTGAATGGATGTTGCAACTATTATTACATCATGGAATGCCGGATGCACTGATTGACTGGCTGACAGTATAGAGTCAATACCCTGTTTTATATTTATATCCTTATAAAGAATTGTTTTTAAAGAGAAAAACATACCTGTCCATGCCATTCCCAGGGTCAATCCGAAATGCAGCATTGATGCACTGAGAGCCGAAGCCATACCCCTTTTTTCGGGCTGTACAGCTCCCATAACAAGGCTGTTATTAGCAGGCAGAAATATTCCTGTTGTCATACCCGATATGATTTGTACGAGAATTATTAAAGCAATTTTAGTTTGCGGCCCTAATGTCCACATAATTAAAAAAGAGATAATAGACAGTACTATACCTGTGATCATCAGCGGAATAGTTCCGATCCGGTCAGAAAGAGAACCGCTGACAGGACTGATCACTATCATGATAATTGGTGATATAGTAAAAAAAGTCCCATACTTGAAACAGATAAGCCAAGGGTTTCCATTAGATAGAATGGTATTGTAACAACACTGCCCTGTACAGCACACCAGAATAAAAATATAGTGATCATACCGGTTGAAAATGATATATTTTTAAACATGGAAAGATCAACAACCGGATTTTCAGCTTTTGTTTCCATATATATAAAAAGAGCAAGTACAACAAATCCGAATATTATCAGAGTATAGACAAAAGATGATCCTATGCCAAATTTGGAAATGAGATTAACGCCGATGATCAGGCTGAGAAATCCTATTGATGATGTCAGGGTACCAATAAAATCGAACTTCAAGTTTGAAGGCACAGGCCTGTCTTTTCTAAGCAGGAAAAGCGCCTATACTGTAATGTATCTTTTAATCAGACATAAAAAAATAGTAAAACAATATCCTTTACATTGGGTATTCAAAATATTTATAAATCTAATACTATAAAAAACCCTTGCAAAAATTCGTATTGCGGCAAAGAATGAATTTCATTATTAATTTACGAATAGTTAGGTTGTACCCAGCTTCGTTGTAAAAATAAAACTATTAAGGAGAAGTTATTATGAAACTATTTAAGAGCTTATTAATCATGAGTGTATTGCTAAT
>CAZVYR010000260.1:0-6070 GCA_964631555.1 uncultured Leptospirales bacterium | reverse complement strand
ACTACTGCGGAAGGACTCGCCAAACTGAAACCGCAGTTTCCTGAAGGAGTTCTGAGTTACGGAGCTCAGACTTTTCCTGCTGACGGTAACTGTGGCATTATTGTAACCACAAGAGACAAAGCTAAAGAATTAAGCGCTGATGCTAAAAATGAGATTCAACTAATTTCCTATGGTTTTGCTCGGGTTAAACCTATGTACATGCCTGCTGCGCCTATTCCTGCAGCACAGATGGCGCTTGCCAATGCAGATTTAAAAATTACTGATATTAAGGCAGTTAAGACTCACAATCCATTTGCGGTAAACGATCTTGCTTTTGCCAAGAAGATGGATTATGATGTGATGAAAATGAATAACTATGGATCATCTTTGATATACGGTCATCCGCAGGGCCCTACTGCCGGCAGAGCAATTATTGAGATGATCGAGGAACTTACACTTCTTGGTGGCGGATACGGTCTCTTTACTGGCTGTGCTGCCGGTGATGCAGCCGCTTCTTTAATTATAAAGGTTGGTTAAAATAAAAAGTATCTATAAATTCATTTGACTTAATAAATATATTTTTTCTTTGAAATAAATAAGTTAGAGCTTATCTTAAAAATAGATATTGCTATAAAATTTGACTTAGCGCTTACTCTATCTGATTTTTGAGATAAGTTATACAGGAAGTATCCTATGAATAATGTAAAATTAGATATCACTGAAGTAAATCAGATTAACCTATGGGTATTGACTGATAATTATTATGATGCGCTCCGTCCCGATGGTAAAATGATGACCAGATTCCGTACTGTCCCAGGTAAATATATTCATGCGGAACATGGTCTTGCCTATTATTTGGAAACAGTTATTAATGGCGAAACAAACGGCTGTATGTTCGATTATGGTCTTGATCCGGCCGGTGTGATGAACAATATTGATGTTCTCGGACTCGATCTTGAAAAAGCAAGTGCCTTTGGTTTAAGCCATGGTCATTTTGATCACTGGAGCGCCGCTGTAAGCATATTGAAGCAAAATAAGACAAAGATCGCAGCCGGAACTCCATTCTATGTTGGAGAGGAAACCTTTCTTCACAGATATGCACTTCGTCCAGGAGGCAATGATCTGATGGACATCGGTCAGTTTAGAAAAGAAGATATCGAAGAATTGGGGCTTAAAGTAATTGAAGTAAAGGAACCCGGGCAGATTATACCAGGTGCATATTTAAGCGGAAATATCGGCCGGACAACTTCGTATGAAAAAGTACCTCAGAGCCTTCTTGTAAAGCGGGGAGACAAGCCGGAGCCTGATGATTTTCGCGGGGAACAGGCAATGTTCTTCGTCTTAAAAGGCAAAGGTCTTGTTGTCCTTTCCGGATGTGCCCATGCCGGTATTGTTAATACGGTTAGGCATGCTCAAAAAGTCTCAGGAGTAGAGAAAGTATATGCAATTTTGGGCGGCTTTCATTTAATAAATGTAAAACCTGAGATCATTGAAAAGACCGTATCGGACATAAAAGCAATAAAACCTGAATATATTGCGCCAACTCACTGCACGGGCTTTGAGGCAACCGTTGCTTTTAGCAGGGCAATGCCCGAAGAATTTAATCTGAATACTTCAGGAACGAAATACGCTTTTACTGCGTAATACCAATAACACAATATTTACTTCAGTGAGCTGACAAACACCAGGCTTTTGTTATCTCTGCGTATGCAGCTACTTCCTCATCTGTCCTGAAGTCATTCTCTCCGCAGTTGTCGTAATGCACTATATCCGAAATATCTCTGACGATCTTCGGGTTAGGGGGGGCAGCTTCATAACCGAGTACCATCATGTCATAGATAGTGAGTGATTCCGGAATACCGATGATCTTTTTTATCGCAGTCTCAGCCTCCGGTCTTGATGTGGCAGAGTACCACTGAGAAGCTAGCCCTAACGCGGTTGCAGCGAGTTGCATACTTAAAAATGCATTTGCAAGACTGGAGCTATAATGACCTGCAACTTGTTTTTGGTTCTCAGGCATCCTGCCTGGCAGTCCGGCCCTGGCTCTCCAGTCGCACAAGAGCAGGATAAATACAGGTGCATCCCTGAAACTGTTTCGCTGTATGTCTTTTTTTGCAGGATCTTTAAGAGGGGGGCCATGTTGTTCTAACACAGTCACTATTTGATTTTTAATCTCGGGATTCCTGATGACCACAAATTCCCAGGGCTGGGTATGGAATGCGGAAGGAGCCCATCGTGCCACTTCAATGATCCTGGTAATGTATTCATCAGGTAGAGGGTCAGGTTTAAACTGACGGATAGTCCTTCTTTTTTGCACGAGTTCCAAAAGACAATCATATTGTGTATTATTCGTCATCAGGAGCCTCCTTACAGAGATTTTATTTGTTTTGTTTCTTTATAATCTTAATTAATGATCTTTAGTAGATTATTCATTCTATCATGTTCGTTAAAGGCAAGTCAGTCTGGACACTTTTATTATTTAAGCCGCTAGTCAGAATAAATCATGTTATTTCGATCCTTTCCTGATAAAATAAGCAATCGGAAGAGAGAAAAAATATACTATGCGAAATTTAAGATCTTTTCTGCCCTGTACCATATTATTCCTGACAGAATACACTGTATTAGAACAGAGATTGCCGAAATAGACAGCCTTAAACATGAAATCAATATGTCCCGTTTTCTCTTCTCCGTAAAAATCAACAATGCGCTGTCTTGCCTCCGGAGAAAATCCGCCGTCTGAATCTGCGCGATGCTGAACGTAGAACAGAGCCGGAGCCTCCTGTTCCGGTACATCTTTAATATCGCCGTCAAGCAGTCTTTTTATTTCTTTTTCACTCATTCCTTTCTCAAGGGATGTTTTTGTGTGAAGCCATGAACAGTAAGCGCAATTGGTTACTCCGCTTACAGCAAGCGCGATTCTCTCGGAAAAAGACGGAGATATTGATTTTTTAAACCCGGCCATTCTTGTTAATGGCATTGCCCTCAACAAAGATAAAAACAGTTTAAAGAATTCAGCGGGTGATTTAAAATGTTTTAATTTTTGACCGTCCAAAATATTTCCCCCAAGCGTATATGAGGTAATTATAAGAATAAAATTAAATTTTAAAAAGTAAAATTTATAAAAATATTGCCTGCCATGTATACTGATATAATCTTCAATTACTCATCTAATACTCAAGCAATATTTACATTGAATCATAAAATCAGGATTAGAGCCAAACATGCTGCTAATAGGTTTGACGGGTATTGGCACCAATATAAAAAAATTCAAGCAGTTTCCAACAGCATTGGATTCCCGCCGCGTACAACACGCTATTTAGACTTTCTAAGTATTAAAATGTAATTTTACATATGTTCGATATTTTTTAAAAAAAGCCATCGATTTTTTTTTAAAATATCTGCAATTATTTCAATTGACTTTTTGATAATTTACCAATGTTGTACCTATCAATACCTAACAAACCGGTCGATGATAATTTACATCTTACAATTAAACCTGATATGGAAAAAAATACTAATAATTTAACTAAAAGAAAAATACAGGCGATAAATACTAAAAAAATTATTTACGATACTGCATTAGATTTAATGGAAAAATTCGGATACGACGGCATTACAATAGAAGACATAAGCCGAAAAGCGGGTGTATCCGTGGGTGCTTTTTATCATTATTTTAAATCCAAGTACGATATCTTAATTGAGATATTTAAACGAATAGATGACTATTTTAAAATCGAAGTCACCGGTAAATTAATACACAAGTCTTCGATAGAGAACATAGAGAAATATTTCCAGTATTACGCTAAATATAATGTGGATGTTGGTCTCGATATGCTCAAATTGTTATACAACACGAACAATAAGGTATTTATCACCAAAGGAAGATACCTGCTAACCTTGTTATCGGGCATTATTAAAAACGGTCAGCAGAACGGTGAAATTATTGATGAAATGAGCGCCGATGAAATTACAATTTTTCTTTTTACTCTGGCAAGGGGGACTGCATATCACTGGTGTCTTAGTGATGCCGGTTTTGATCTCCAGGAGAGAATGCAGTCCTATATTAAAAGAGTCATCCCAACAATAAAAAAATAAAAATATTTATCACTATCCCTCCTGAGAAACAAATTTTTTAAAAGTATATTTAATTGCTTTTTATTGTTTCTTATAGTTTTGTCCGCGCCCGTTGGGCGGGGTGGATTGCTAACTATACCATCTTAAAAGTCAGTCCTGGAACATACTTTTTTTTAAATGTCAGTCTCAATTAAAATTTATGCTATATCATCTTAATTAAATCTAATTTTTGAAAAATAAGTTGACAAGAATTAAATGATTATTTACACAGAACGAATTCTGTGAATCAATTCTGTAAAAATTTTCCTGGATTCAACATTTAGAAAATAACAAAGTCTTTATCAAATTCTACTGACTCGTAAAGAAGTAGTCAACGATAATGCACAATGATTTAATAACATCAAAATCCGGAGGATAATATTATGAACGTCGCGTCAAATTTAGAGATTTCCGCACGATATTTTCCAAATAATCCTGCGCTCAGCATGGACGGTAAAGAAATTACTTATCTCCAGTTTAATGAAGAAGCCAACCGTGCCGCAACCGCACTTTTAAAACTCGGCATAAAAGCCGGAGACCACGTAGGTCTTTGCGCGCCGAATTCTCCGGAGTGGCTTATATTATACTTTGGCATTCTGAAAATAGGCGCTGTCGCCATAACACTTGGCTCAACATTAAGCCCGGACGAACTTCAAACACTTCTCAATCATTCTAAACCGAGAATTCTTTTCACTTATGATGACAGGCTGAATGATATTGAAAACCTGAGAGGATCAAATGGTATTGAGAAAGTTATATGTCCAAATGGAGATATTACTTTCCGAAAACTGCTCGATTCGGGCTCTGCTAAATTTGATGCTGTTTATTGTGACCGCAACGACACAGCCTCTGTTCTTTATACCGGCGGAACAACCGGCATACCTAAAGGAGTCATGACTAGTCATTTAAATATTAATACATCTGCACATAACGTAGCATTCAGCGAACGTTCAACAGAGAAAGATAGAGCCATATGCTTTTTACCGTTCAATCATGTGTTTGGCCAGATGCATGTTATGAATGCAACAATTATAAGCGCGGGATGCCTGGAAATCCTCCCGGTTTTTGATATGGATAAATGTTTACATCTTATTCAATCCGGCCATGTAACAAAGCTGTTTTCCGTTCCAACTGTATATACTCGGTTGCTCACACTTCCAAATCTAAAAGAAGTAATGTCAAAAGTCCGTTATTGCTTCTCAGCAGCAGCCTCAATGGCAGCGGAGATTGTGCATAACTGGAAAGAAAATTCCGGGCTATTGATATATGAAGGTTACGGACTGACTGAATCGGCTTCAGCAGTTACATATAATCATTATTATGAACATGTTATCGGTTCCATAGGAACAACAGTTCCGGCAATTGAAACCCAGATCAGGGACATTAATTCCGGCGAACAACTTCCGACAGGCCAGGAAGGTGAGATATGTATAAAAGGCAACAATATTATGAAGGGTTATCTGGAAAATCCGGAAGCTACTTATGCTGCTTTCTGGCATCTTGATCCAAACAAAAGGAGATATGAAGATCAATGGTTCAGATCCGGAGATGTGGGGTATATGGATGACAGAGGATATTTTTACATTGTTGACCGCTTAAAAGATATGATAATCACAGGCGGAGAGAATGTTTATTCAACGGAAGTAGAGGAAGCTATTTACAAAAAACCTGAAGTGCAGGAGTGTGCTGTAATAGGTATACCGGACAGGGAATGGGGCGAAAAAGTTGCAGCTTTTATAATTCTTAAACCGGGTAAAACCGTTAGCGCGGATGAGATGAAAGCTTTTCTGAAAAAAACGCTGGCACCTTTCAAAGTCCCGAAAATTTACGAATTTGTAAAGGATTTCCCCAGAACCGGCAAGGGATCAATCCTGAAACGCGGGATTAGGGCTCAATATGCCAGTGAGAAAAAATAAGTATTGGATCTAATGAATTTTTAACATCTTAATTACCGGCAAAGACTTGGTGAAATATTAAA
>CAZVYR010000259.1:0-6073 GCA_964631555.1 uncultured Leptospirales bacterium | reverse complement strand
GGATGTTGCTTTAGCCGCAAAGGACATGGATGGACTATTTGCGGCGTGAAATTTAATGAAGCTCCCCGTCGCAAGCGGACGGGGTATCAAAAACTAAATTGGTAAATTTCCGCAGCAAGCTGCGGGGAATTAAACCATTGGGAGATTAAAATTAAACTAATTCAGCGATAAGATTAACTATTCTTTTCATATTTATAAAAAAACGATTGACAAATAGTACGTAAATCGTTATATACGATAAACGTATTAAATATTGCCATAATAAAGAAGCGCTATGCAAAACAAAAAGTTAAAAGAACAGATGGAAGCGATGAACCGGGCCTTTCATAAAATATGGTTTGCTGTTATGTTTGACCGTCCTGATTATAAATCAGAGAACGTTCAGAAACTGTCTTTAATAGAAATGCACCTTATCGGCCTGGCTTATGACAAACCTGATATTATCATTAAAGAACTTCGTGAATATCTGAGAGTGCCTCAAACCACGTTAAGCAGTATTATTGCAAAATTAGAGAAACAGGGATATATCCGCCGGGTAATAAATCCAAGGGATATGCGGTCTTTTTCCCTGGAAGTTACTCCAAAAGGGAAGGAGATACGCGAGATCCATAAACGGAACGACATGGACCAGGCTAAAGAAGCCCTGCTTGCGCTTGAGGAATCCGAGCGCGATATATTTATAAGACTAATACAAAAAGTAGGTAATGCGATCAGCTTAGCTACAGATAAATAATAGAGTTGTTGCATTTCTCCTAAAATATGAAGATTTACCCCCGCCGCAGGCGGGGAAAAACCAATTTTGCAACAAGTCTGATACAGAAGAAAGAATAAATAAAATTTTTTTTAAATAAATGCAACGAATTTAGAATAATACTAATATGGAAGTAAACGGTGCGTTAACTATGCGAAAATAAGGCTCCTGCTCCTGTATAGTGCGAGATTAGCGAACTTCCTTGAACATTTTTCTAAGTGTTAAAATATTATAAATTTTCACAAAAGGAGGTACATTATGACTCGTATCTCAAGAAAACTGTTTCTGAAAACCGCGGTTATAGTTGCGGCAGTTGGAGTATCAGGTAAATATTTTCTGAGCAAAGTGACTGAACCGAAAAAGGGCGGTATCCTGGGATCAACAGAAAAAAAAGCAAAGGGAATCCCGGTAATCAGCGATGTGGATGCACATTCCCAATGCAGGATGCGCGTTCATGTCAAAGGGGGAAAGCTCATTGCAGTGCATGGGGATCCCACGGATCCCGAAGCAAAGGGCGAACTGACCCTGAGGGGGAAACATATCAAAGAGTTGCTGTATGCCCCGGACAGGCTTACCTATCCAATGAAGCGAACAGGAAAATGCGGAGCAGGGAAATGGCAAAGGATCTCATGGGATGAAGCCCTGAACACGATCGCAGCCAGGTTTCATGAGATTAAACAAAAATACGGGGCAGAAGCTATCGACTTTCATCATGGTCATTATGACAGCGGAGATATCAAGGGAACCTATCTGCCAAGGCTCGCAAACCTTATCGGAACCCCGAATATCACAAATCCGAGTCATACATGCCATCTTCCGCGTGTGTTCATGGAATACAATATTGATCTCGGGGGTGTGTTCCAGCCTGATCTGCCAAACACCAGGTGTCTGGTTCTTTGGGGGGGCAACCCGCGCGTCACGAATAAACCCCAGGAGATCGCTATCAAAGAAGCCATGACACGCGGCATCAAGTTTATTGTAGTTGATCCCAGAAGGATAGCCTATGCGGACGAGGCCGATATTCACGCCCAACTGCGGCCAGGCACTGACGGCGCCCTGGCGCTGGGCATGTGCCACGTCATTATCAAAGAGAACCTATATGACAGGAATTTTGTCGGGAAATGGACAGTGGGCTTTGACCGTTTCTCTCAGCTCGTCAGGGATTATACTCCTGAAAAAGTAGAAGAGATCACATGGGTACCTGCTGATACTGTTCGCAACATGGCCCGCATGTATGCGACATCCAAGCCGGCCAGCATCAGTCCCAGGAACGCTCTTGACCAGCATACGAATGCCTCCTGTGCCATTCGGGCCATCAATATCCTGATGGCAATTACAGGGAATCTCGACATCAGGGGCGGGAACATCTTTACGATCCCTGTCTCCATGGGACTTGAAGATCTGAAGTTATTTGACAAACTCCCTCCGGAGCAGAGTGCAAAAAAGATCGGCATTGACAAGGTGCTCTGGTCCAGGCTGTCCGATACATGGCCTTCAGCACACACTCCATTATTATGGAATGCGATCCTGAAGGAAGACCCCTACCCTGTCAAAGGAATGATGGTGGTCGCAGCCAATCCTGTTCTTACCTGTGCGAACTCCAACGTTGTTAAAAAAGCGTTAAAAAAACTTGATTTCTTAGCGGTGGCCGACATCTTCATGAGTCCGACTGCCGAACTGGCTGATATTGTGCTTCCGGCCTGTACCTTTCTTGAGCAGACCCGTTTTGTGACCTACGACATCCATGCGGATCATGGCTGGAATTCGACATCACGGCTTTGCATAAGCCCGAAGGTAGTGGAACCTGTAGGAGAATCGTGGCCGGTCTGGAAGATCATCTGTGAGTTAGGGAAAAAGATGGGCTATGAAAAGTATTTCCCCTGGAAAACAAGGGAAGAAGCAATCGATGAGGAGTTAAAACCCCTTGGCATTACATGTGAAGATCTCAGACAGCATCCTGAGGGGCTTATCATTACTGTTCCTCCTTTCCTTTATAAAAAGCAGCGGGGTCTTGTCGGAGACATTGTTCGTGGAGTGATGAAGCTGGCTGCATTCAGGGATTATCCTGAGATGTACAAAAAATATGAGATGCAGGGATTCATGACACCTTCAAAGAAGGTAGAAATCTACTCGGAACGGCTGAAAGAATTCGGTTATGATCCGCTCCCGGTCTATAGGGAACCTGCCGAAAGTCCTGTTTCAAAACCTGCCCTGGCAAAAAAATTTCCATTTATCCTTATCGCAGGTAGCAAACTGGAACCGTACACACACTCCATGATGCGAAACATCCCCGGACTGCACAAATATGCACCTGAAAACCTCCTGGAAATCAATCCTAAAGCAGCATCCAGGCTGGGTATCCGTGGGGGAGAGTTTGTAAGGGTCTCATCTCCGAGAGCTTCTATTCAGTGTAAAGCCAAAGTTACAGGGAGAATCGATCCGCGAGTTGTGCATCTGTATTTCGGGTATAAAGAAAGCAATTGTAATGCACTAGTAGATCACGAGGCGTTTGATCCGATCACAGGATCTGTTGGGATGAAATCATTGTTATGCAAGGTCGAAAAGGTTTAAAGGACAGAAAAGGATAGTCACTATAGGTAATCATTCAATTCATCCTGAAATATATCACTTAACCCACCTATTCTTATCAATGGTCTATTTCTGCTATTCAGAGAGAAAAGCCCGTGTGCATAGTAAAGAAAAAGCTATTGATATATTTAACACGTCAAGAAGACTCCTCCTGCCAATGTCTCGGATTTATCTTTACGCGATGATTTGAATGTCGGGTCAAATTACTATAAAGTTCATGATCCGTTTATTCTTTATGTTATCTGCTTCAGACTATTCGATTACACACTAAAAGGCCGGTTTAATCGCCAACCCGCCGTCAACAGGTATGGATATACCTGTGATAAAAGCAGCAGCATCCGAACAAAGCCACATAACGGCTTCCGCCATTTCTTCCGGTTCAGCGATCCTTCCCAGAGGAACTATATGTTCAAAGTCCGGCCTGTCATCCGTATCCGACAAATTATCCATCAGTGCTGTTCTTCCTGTTGGACCAGGCAGGATGTTATTGATCCGTATCCCGTGGGAAGCATTTTCTATTGCGGCTGCCTGACTTAAGTAGATCAACCCGCTCTTGCTGGCATTATAGGGCGAAAATCCAGGGTTGCCCCTGCATGCGCCAACCGAAGCAGTATTCACAATAGCTCCGGATTTCTGTTTGATCATCTGTCTGATCTCAAACTTCAGGCAATGAAAAACACCGGTAAGATTAATATCGATCATTCTCCGCCAGGCTTCTTCCGGATACTCGGAAACCGGAGCTACAGGATAACGTGCTCCGTCCGGGCCAACCCCGGCATTATTGAAAGCAAAATCCAGTCTGCCGTAAATCTCAACACACTTTTGAACCATCGCTTCGACTTCATCTTCCCTGGAAACATCGCATTTTACAAAGACAGCTTCCCCGCCTGCGTCTTTGATCAACCTGACGGTTTCTTCGCCTCCCTTAACATTGGTACCTGTGGTAACTACAACTTTAGCTCCCTCCCGCGCAAACACTTGTGCCGTTACCTTGCCTATCCCCGATGAAGCGCCGGTTACTGCAGCTACTTTACCTTCAAATCTTTTATTCATAATGAAATATCCTCGGTTAAAAATTTTAACTTTATCATCAGCCGCGAGGCCGCTTATATGCATGGACATTCAGAAGAAACCATTTTTTGTATTAACTGCTCTATATATAACAGATGTCACGCGTATGAAGGTATTTCTATTTATTACCTTATTACATGTTCCCATACTTTTGATTGAATGTTTCATCGCTCATAGTGAGTAATATAATAAATTCAATAAAAGCAATGATTGCAGGTATGAACGTCCAGCAAAATATAAGATACAGAAAACCCTTTCCGATCTGTCCCAGGTAGAATTTATGAACGCCAATTCCACCTAAAAAGAAAGCTAACAATGCGGCTGCTATCCTGCTTTTACCATTCGGAGCAGTAGTACCGAAAACATTCGGTGGAGGAGCCTGCCTGACACCACATTTAGGACAAATTTCTGCTTTGGCATTAATGATCTCCCCACATTCGCTACAGAATTTTTCATTTGATGCTTTTGACCTGATATTTTGCACTTGATCTCTCCTTTCTTTATATTGCTGTATAACCTGATATTAAAATAACTGCTTTTTCGCTAACTGTTTCGACTATTTTATTTCCTTTAAAGTAATAATATGTTACCTCACCGACAAAGCGCATACAATCACTGTCAAAACCTGTCAACTTTGCTATAATCCACATTAGTCCATGGAGATAGTCGGCAAACCTCACACGCACCATATCTTTATCGCGCTTAAACGTAATGCGGTAATGGTTATTACTGATGGATTCGATTTCTTACATTAAACATCCACAATAATAAATGTTACTTAACATATATAAAAAAGATTTTCCAGAAAATAAATTTTGAAGTTATATATTCATTAAAAGGCTAAGATGGATCTGAGAACAAATTGGATATTGATTTGGGGATTTCTCTGTTATTTTTTATTCAGTCTTTGTTTATTAAACTCTTTTAAATTTTCTATTAAATTCTCTTCAGAAATAACGCCGACTTTTATTAATGCCTGTCCGAACAAAAGATAGTTATCATCTTGTTCTTTTAGCAGCTCATCTACCTGTTCCCTTGTCAGATAACCTTCTTTTATAGCTATTTCTCCAAATTTTTCATAAGTTTCTTCCTGGAGAACAAGGATCATTTCTATTTCCGTATCATTGATCCAATTTTTTTTACTTGCGCATTGTCCGATTTTTAAGTTGTTTTTCCGTTGTAATACCCTGGCTTTAAAAACATCTTCAAAGGTTATCAAACCTTTTCTTTGTAAATATTGCCCAAATAGCAGATTTCTTTTCTTCATGATTCCACTCTAAATTTCATTAAAAATTGATTCTCTTAGTGATAGATACCCCCGGATGATAAGCTACGTGAATTATCATATTAGCAATAATAATAAAAGTCAATTGATCTTACTGTAAAAAATAAAAAATCGAAACCGGCTTGCCGGAATTTGCAATGTGCATTTTTTGCACATCAGCTTTTTTATCTTCTGAGTTACTACATTTTAAAATAACACATTTTACAGTTTTTGTTAGGAAGAAGTAACTATAATTTTTTAATTAAAATAAATTATTAAGTACATTAATAAATGGTATTAAAAAAAAGGAAAAACCGATTATAAAGAATAAAGTTCTAAGTATTGATGCCCCCGATTTCATTCCGATAATAATAAATTGCAGAATAACAATTCTAACT
>CAZVYR010000258.1:0-6087 GCA_964631555.1 uncultured Leptospirales bacterium | reverse complement strand
ACCAATCGTCATCATTCAGCCCTTTGGCGAACAATGGTGCAGAGGCAGGATCACGATATTCAGCAAGAGCAAGTATGGCAGCCAGCCTTACGTTTGGATTAGTCTCAGAACCGGCAGTTTGCCTTATTATACTTTTGACTCTTTTAACTTTTTTATTTCCAAGGCATTGCAGGGATTCGATCCTGATAACAGAATGAGTATCATTTAAAGCGATTATTAAAAGATCAACGGCTTTTGGAGAATTATTCGAACAAACTATTGATACAGCTTCCCTTCTTTTAATCCAGTTATTGCTTTCATATAATTGAAAAGCATTGTCAATGGTATTACTATCCTCCTTAAGAATATACTTCTTTGCACAACCATGTGACAGTATAAATATAATAATTACGAAAAATAATATTCGGGAATAACTCAAAACTTTCTTTTCCTGAGGATATAGTCAATTATACCGCCCTCCTGTCTTCCCTTTACAAGTATTCTTTTTTTATCAATAATATAATAATCCAGCCATGAATCCAGTATCTCCAGGGGAAGAATTACAGGCTCTGAAGGAGCCCCGTTTAACTTAATACTCGCTTCTTCTTTTTTATTTAATTCGTATGATTTGATTATATCCCGGTTAGAACTTGCAATATCCGCCTTTCCTTCCAAGACCGAGACTTTGGTTTCATAATCCGTAGTAATAACCGATAAGTCCGTTTCATAATCCTTTACACCAATCATCGCTGCATTAGTCTTTAAGATAAGGTTTCTTCCCTTTAGCTGTTTATTAATATATATTCTTACTTTTCCCGTATAGAGCCTGATACCTGTGGGAGGATCCTGTATCTGGCTTCTAAGGTTGCTTATTTGCATAACGGATAATTCCCTCATAAAGATCTTTGTGTTATCATTGAGCAAAATTTCAATATATGATTTTGAACCTGTACGTATCTTATAGTCAGCTGGGACCATAGAACCGATACCGGGCTCAATTCTTATACCGGATTTAGCCCCGGTAAGATCAACATCCCCTGTCACCTGGATGATTTTTCCTAGTCCCCGAAAATTAGCATCAACAGGCAAATAAAATATTATAATAATGACTAATATATGTATTATTTTTTTCATTTATTGTCTCTCCCTTTGATTATTCATCTATATTATTCAAGCTAAACAAATTAATGCGAAAGCGTGGACAAGAACAGGATAATGCTACTATTGATCTGAATATAATACATGATTTAGCAGCACGTATTGTATATAAAACCTTTGAGTTTGTAACACATAATGCCTTGTTTCCTGATAGGGGATAAATTCAATAAAAAAATCCTCATCAGGATTATCTATTTCTTTTATCCATCTATTAACATTAGCCGGTCCGCCATTATAACCGGCTGTCATATAAGTAAAATTACCGTCAAATATTTTATACAGCCAGGAAAGATACTTAACACCAAGTGTAAGTGAAGTCAAAGGATCATTCAAATTAAAATCATTTAAACCAGATTCCTTTGCAATTCCTCTGGCAGTTGCAGGCATTAGCTGCATAAGCCCCCTGGCTCCGGCTGAAGACACTGCTTTATGATTAAACGAAGACTCTGCCTTTATCACTGAATATACTATCTCTGCACTGATATCCAGTCCCCTGCATAATTTAATCACGTAATCTTTAAAAGCCGCAGGATAAAGATTTTCCAGAACATCTACCGGAAGAAGCGGAAGATTTTCCTTGATATGATAATATTTAAACAGGTTCAACAGTGATGTTGCAGAATAAAAATAATTATTATAAACTCTTCCGTAATAAGCCAGAACTCTGTATTTTTCAGCCTGTAGATCTTTCTTATCAGGAATCATCCCTGTTTCCCTGCTCACACCTTCTGCGTATCCAATCTTGAAATATTTTTCAATATTTTTTAGATTATCCGTATATTCCGAGCCAGAAGTACGCTTTTCAAGGATATCATTAAAAGAGCGATAAATTTTTATATAATCAATAAAATCAAGTTCTGCGATTCTTTTATCTCTTTCTTTAAAATCTTTTTCATGCAATATCAACAAAGCATTATAGAATAAAGCATCCAGAGAATTTTTTGATAGTACCGACTCTTTATACTTGTCTCTTAAGATTTCTTTTTTATATAATCCCTTTAACTGCTCCAGTTTTTTCCAGGTATATGCAGAATCCGGATTAAAAGCAACCAACTCTTTATATTTTTGAACAGCATCATTATCTCTCCCCTTGACAGAATATAATTTGGCCAACCAGAACCTGTTCCTGGCTGAGTACGGGCCGTCTGGAAAGATAGTAAGAGATTCTTCCATGTATTTAATTGCAGTATTGTGATCATTTTTCTTTAACCTGTCCTTTGCCAGAATCCATAAAAAATAACCGGAAGCTTTGTCATCAGAATAATTATTTATATAACTTTTTAAAATATCTTCATAATCCCGATCAGTACTGATCAAATAGTCTGCAATTTTCTTATGAGAATTTTTTATAATATTAACACCCACAGAGCTTTTATATAATTTATAATAAATCTTATAAGCAGACTCTTTTTTTTTCATTGACCATAATGTATCAGCTTTTATTTTTAACAGCATGTAATATAAAGCTGCTTCCCCTCTATTTTGTGAAATCAATCCATTCGCTTCTTTAATCCGTCCTTTTTTAACATACGCCTTTACCGAGTATTCCAGAACCTTTGACCGTAACTGAGTCTGTAATTGTTTATTTAACAAATCTTTAAAGAATATTATGGAGTCTTCCATAGAATTAAAATACAAAGAAGATGCCAAACCAAACTCCTGTTCTATATTAAATTCATATTTATAATTCATTGAAATATTTAATATCCTGTTGCAGGCAATGCCCGATTGCCAGCTATTATTATCCAGTTGTATTACTTTTAAGTATTCATCAATTGCTTCTTTAAGATAGTTCTGCTTCTCATAAACAGAAGCTCTTCTTATATATATAAGAGACCTTGAGTCAATATCATTATAAAGTGCGGCCAGTTCCGCTAAACATGATAATGCATCGGCATAGTCTCCTAGTGCTGCCATTGCATTTGATTTTAATAACATAGCATCCCTGTACAATGCTGAACCGGGCTTCTCCAGAAGATCCGTAAATTTTATAACATAAGCGAACTCCCTGTATTCATAAAACAACCGCGCAATTTCATACACTGAATCCTCATAATATTCTGATTTGAAATGGAACCCCGTCACATACTCATACACAGGGAATGGATACAATTTCAAATTTGGTTTAACGGAATATTTAAAACAGGAGTTAGCAAAATGAAAGATCGCTTTTTTCATATCGCCGTTTTTTCTGAAGGATAATGCTAACAGAAAATGCTCTTTATATCCCGCATTCTTGTTATCGAACTTTTCAATAATTTTATCCGGAGATGAATAAAAGCCGATCTTTGCCAGCCCGGCTTCTTCCGAAGCAGTGGCAAAACATGAAACAAGTAACACAAAAAATTGTAGTACAACAATTCTAATGATATGCATAGTTCAATTCGGTTTAATTACGCTCATTTTAAAATATTCTGAAGACACTCACTCCTGGACAGGCCTGAAGCAACCTTAGCCGGGTTTAAAAAGGACTTCCCCTGGTCAAAGGATACAGACACAAATATACCTTGCTGTCCTTTTATAAAATCCGGGTTTTGAGTATAATAAATACAATATGTTAATTATAGTTTTCACTGTATAATATAATTTAATGTTTTTTTTACATATATCAAGGAAAAAACAGATTATATAACTTATTCGTATTTTATTTGACTCCCCTCCGTTTCAAAACCGCTTCCACACCGTTTCAGCTTCGTATTCTCTTCGGTTCCCTCCGTTTCAAAGCCGCAATTACTCATTAAACTGATATATTAAAAAGTAGACATTATATAAAAATTTAATTGATTTTTTTTTATTTTCAATCATTATGAATGACCCGGCTATTTCCGGATATATTAAAGCCTTAATTACCTAATATAGGGAATAACAAATCTACGGGTCCGGGGAAACAATTAATGGAACTCAATGAAATTATAAGATCAGACAAGGACAGGCTTTTTGTTCTGGATAATGAATGCTTTATAATTTTCACAGCCGATGATTTAAAAGATGAAAAACCATTTATCAGAATAGGGAACTGGGTCGACCTGCCGCCCGAAAGCATCCCTCTAATTGAAAACATTATTGTCACAGACTCAATAACCGGAAACCCAAGCCATGAACAATTCAACATTGATCCGAAATTACTATCAACCAACCGCTACATAGGAAGCAGGCAAACAGTACAAAATTATCTCAATTTTCAGAAAAATTTTGGCCTTGACCTGAACAATGTGTCAATAGTTGACGTTGAAAAAGATCTGCCCTCCCTTTCCAGGGAAAAATCCATATCGAATAAAGACGCCTTTCTCGGTATATTTTATCATAACGGTAATTTCAAGATCGATTATAATGATAAAAATCTTTTTGACCTTAAAAAATATGAGGCACAAGCAGTCACTCTGGCAAACCTGCACGAATACATTTCAAACAAGCATAAAACCACCACCCGGTACGCAGGTACAGGGATACTATTTATAGAGAACTCCCCTTTCTTTTTTAAAAACAGGTATTTCACCATTTACCAATTCCCAAAAAATTACCTTGCAGACCTTGAAATGCTGAAAATCGATCCTGCAAAAATAAGAGAAATAATATTACCCGGATTAAATCTTGCCAATATCACTGATTTTATTAAATGGAAAAACAATAAAAAAAGCTTAATAAAGATCTATTCAAATATAAAAGAACCCCTGGAATCAATGCATAAGATGTTCCCGGGCACTACAATGAAAAGAGAGGACTTCAAAGAGTGCGAATTCGATACAGGAGACGGGCTGACAGTTAAGAATTACGCGAATACAATAAATATAAAGCTAACATACAAGAACGTAAACCCTTGCGGTAAAGAACTTGTTCTTGCATATATAAATGACTATAAAGATATGCAGCAAATATTAAAAGAAGAACCGGACGGTGTAATAGTCCCGTTCACGATTTATGAAAAAGCCAATCTTTACTTCAAATCCACAACCGCTCCGGTTATCTGCGTTAATGACGGCAATAAAAATATATCAAGATTAAAAACACCGGGCTCCATTATCCTGAACAATAAAATCATCTATGAATTTAAGAAATATGATAATGCAGATATGATGATCCAGGATTACATCGGGCTTATTTCAAATGAAAGCCTCGCAGAATACCTGAAAACCCGGGATATTAAGAATATAAAAGAGACAATCTTTGAGAATATGGAAAATCATGATAATAAAGAATTCCACAAGATCAACGACATTCTTAATACAGCATCAATACTGCAAATATTTATCAACACAACCAGCGACAGAAAACAATCTTCCGATTTTCATAAAATCCTCCAAAAAATAAATTCCATAATTGACAAGGAAACAATACTGGAAAGAGAGGAATACAATCTCAGGGCATATATAAATTTCTATAACAGCTTCGCTTTCGATTTTTATGACTTCATAGATAATAGAGAAGACAGAATAAAAAAAAGTGATGAAAATCGTGCAGATAGTCAGCAGATCATTCAGAATTTACAGAAAAAATTTATCACGGAAAAAGCCCTGGAAAACATAGGATCAGAAAAAAACAACGCAGAGGACATTTTACAAAGAATTGAATATGACAGAATGAGGTTTATGAAATTACTCTCATTATACAGAAAAAATGATATAAAAACAGATAAAGAATTCACGCAACTGAACAATGAGATAAATAAAAGAAAAAAAAGCTACAACGCTGATTCCCTGATAATTGATCATAAAACAATGCAAAATAATGTTCTAAAGATCAGGCTAAAAAAAATTCTCAGAATCTTAGTTGCTGTTTTAATACTAGCAATACTATTTTTCATATCCATCCGGGGTTATAAACTTTACACTAAATATGCTGAAGAAAAACGGATTGAAAAGGAAAAGCTCAACCAAATTGAACAGGAACAAAAGCGAATAGAAAAAGAAAATAATGAAAAAAAAGAATTAGTAACAAAATACGATATTCATG
>CAZVYR010000257.1:0-6137 GCA_964631555.1 uncultured Leptospirales bacterium | reverse complement strand
CGAATTCGAACGACTAACCACTGGAGGACTTCCAATAAGATTCGAGAATCCCATTCTTACTAAGTCAGGGGAGGAGCGTTATATTGTATGGCGGAATAATGTCATACGCGAAAAGGACGATACTCTTGAGACTATCTCGTTTGGCATGGATATCACAGAAAATAAACTTGCTGAGGAAGCGTTGCGTTTAAGCGAAGAAAAATACCGTGATATATTTGAAAGGGCTGTTGAAGGTATATTTCAGAGTACTCCAGGGGGGAACTTCATAAGCGTTAATCCTTCATTTGTAAATATGCTTGGTTATGAATCACCGCAGGAATTAATAAATAATATTGTAAATATAAAAGATCAATTATTTGTAAACCCTGGAGATCTGAAAAGATTTGAGAAAACATTATTAAAAAACGGTAAAATAGAAGATTTTGAGCATCAATTTTATAAAAAAGATAAAAGCAAAATATGGATATCCACGAATGCTCATGTTGTTAAAGATTCCGATGATAATGTAATTTATTACGAAGGAATTGCTGAAAATATTACAAGGCGTAAAAAAGCCGAAGAAGAAAAAGAAAAACTACAATCACAACTACGTCAGGCGCAGAAAATGCAGGCTCTTGGCACTTTCATAGGCGGAGTAGCCCACGATTTCAATAATATACTCAGTATTCTCATCGGTTATGCTGAACTAATGCAAATGGAACTGGACAGGGAAGACCCTCTATGGATCTACGTCGAACAAATTCTTTCTTCTTCAGAAAAAGCTGCGAGCTTGATAAAAAGTCTACTGGCATTTAGCAGGAAACAACCAATAGAACTCAAACCCATGAAGATTAACTCTCTTATTATTGAAACCGAAAAATTACTTAAGCGTCTTCTGACTGAAGATATACATTTAAAAAGGAAACTTACGCGTGAGGATACCACAGTCATGGGAGACCCTACGCAGATAGACCAGATTTTATTTAACCTCGCCACTAACGCGAGAGATGCGATGCCTAAAGGCGGAATCCTGACAATTGAAACCAAAATCGTTGACCTTGACAGAGAATTTATAAAATTTCTTGGATATGGCAATCCCGGGAAATATGTCCTAATATCAGTCTCCGATACTGGTACGGGAATGGATAAAGAAACCAGACAGCAAATTTTCGACCCTTTCTTTACTACAAAAGAAGTCGGGAAAGGGACAGGACTCGGACTTTCAACAGTATATGGAATTGTAAAACAGCACAATGGATATATAAATCTTTATAGTGAGCCGAACATCGGAACTATTTTTCATATATACATTCCTTCATCAAGTATAAACATGCATGAAGAAAAATCCTCTCCAAATGATTTAAAACACGGGAAGGAAACTATCCTTGTAGCAGAGGACAATGACCGTGTAAGACTTCTTATAAATACAATATTAACAAAGTACGGTTATACTGTTATTGAAGCGATTGATGGACAAGATGAAATAAAAAAATTCATGGAAACTGAGAAAATAGACCTTTTGATTATTGATTCTGTAATGCCGAAGAAGAACGGGAGAGAAGTTTACGACGAAATAAGCAAATCAAATAAAAGCATAAAAGTGCTATTTACAAGCGGTTATACACGGGATATTATTCTGAACAAAGGAATCGAAGAAAAGGAGTTTGACTTTATTACGAAACCTCTTGCTCCGGATACACTCCTTTTTAAGATAAGAGGAATTTTGGACAGACAATAAACAGACTTTATTTAATTTCATTATCTCTGAAGAAATCTTCAAAAATATCTTTATCTAGCTGAATTAGCCTGTTTTTTATGTCCATGATGCTTTCGTAATTATAATTCTGAAACCTGAAATAATCGAGCATCCAGATATATTTATTTATCAACCTGGGGATAATATTGGAATCCCTGATCCTTTCCTTGCTTAATGTCTTGAAATTCTTTTCAAGTGCGTAAATCTCTCTTTTTATTGTCTCTATTTGCTCACTGTTAATATTTCTTCTTGAGTAGAATATATCTTCTGTGAATCCGAATACCGGCAACCACTCCCTAATATCCTTACAATCGGGTTTCCTTTCAGCTACAAACTTAACAAGGTCCCTGATAGGTTTTGATTTCAATGGGGTTATATCTATTTCAGATGGATTGATAAAAAAAGCTTCTTTGAAAAATAAAAGACTCCTTGAGATTTCATTTACGTTAAAATACGCTTCTCCTAAAAGAGCATTTAATTGCGCATTATTTTTATTTGAACTTCTCGCATATTCAAGAGTTTCTATTGAAGCTTTATATTCCTCTAATATAAGAAAACACATTCCCAGATTAAGAAGGAGTTCAAAATTATCCGCCGTACTTTCCTGTGCTTTGAACGCTATTTTATAATGCTCGGATGCATTAAAAAATATATTTTTCATCGCTGAAATATAAGCAGTTGAATTGACCATATCATTCTTTTCAGCATATTCCTTAAAATCCTGCCATTCCCTCATTAAAAAATCTGCTGTCTGCTTTCCTTTCCCCATGCTGTTTAACTCATTGCTCCTGTTTACCCAGAACTTCGCAGTTCTATAACTATCCGTTAGTCCCGGATAATCAGGATCCATATCCATAAGGTGATCAAGTTTAATGATTGCCTGGGAATAATTCCCTTCTTCTATCAGAAGATATATTTCATTTATCCCTAATAGAAGCGGGTCATCTGAAAATGTAAGCTGGCCATTCCTATCCATAATTATAACTCTATGAAGGTACCCCAATCCTTATATTTACTATTATGAGTAAATATAATAACCTGTCTTTTAGAAGAGATATCCTCAAGAATCTGCCTGAACCTTACTGTTCTCTGGTCATCCATCTGCTGAAATGGTTCATCGATAATTAATGGAAGGTTGATTTCCAGATCATTAAATGAATCCGTAATGGCAAACTTGATCGAAAGCAGAAGCATATGCATAACTGAAGTATGCAAATCTTCTTTGTGTAAATTCTCTTTAAGTATCTGCCTTAAAGTGTTTTCATTTAGTGTATCAATATATTGGCTGTCTGTTAAATAATGAAAGATTTCACATGTTTTTTTTACAAGCCTGGATATTTGTTTATCTTCTCTTTTAAGGATAGCTTCTTTGATAATATCATCAATAAAACTGATTGAAGTTTTAATAAAATTAAGTCTTTCCAGAGTCAGATTAAGATTATTTTTTTCCTCAACGAGAAATTTAACATCCTCCGTTTCATCGTTCATGTTTGTTTCTTTTTCAATTAGTGATAATATTTCATTATTTTGCCTAATCCCGGTTTTTAAATCTTTGATTTCCAGGTTTTTAGTATAGATTAACCTGTTGATTATATCAAGATCGTATTTTATCATATTATCACTCATAAACGTTTCAAAATCCCTGTCTATCTCCAGCTTAATAGAATTTCCCTTTGCTTTTAACTCCTCTAATTCAATATCAATAGACCTGATATAATTCGCTCCTTTAAAAGACTCTTTCATATCTAAAAGCTCGGACCGATTAATTGAATACTCACCATATTCTTCAAAATATTTTACCAGATACTCATAAATGGCCTCTAGTTTATATTCATTAAATGTAATACTATTCTTTTTTAAGGTTGCTTCAAGTTTTTTTTCAACATTATACTTCTTCTTCATTATTTCTTTTAATTCACCGGATTTTAAATTAAGGATGCTATAAAGCAAGAACAAGAGAGAACTGGAGATGGATAAAGTTAAAAGTCCCAGTATAAACAATATCTTGTATTCATTTAAAACAGGGATAGGAAAAATATAGTTAATACTAAACAGAAAAGCCATGATTATTATTGAAAAAAAATTTATTCCAAGAATAATATTTTTAAATTTATTTTTCTTTTCTTTGCTGGCTGAATGAAAATTACCTATCTCTTCATAAACATCTCTAACTTCTCTATATGTTTCCTGGATTTTTTTAAGGTTTCTTATATTGCTTTCTTTAAAATTAAAAAACTGTGGATATTGATTTTTCAGTTCCTCTTCCTTTTCCAAATAAATATTGTATCTCTCCTGTTCTTTCTCTTTCTCTTTGTTCTTATTCTCTATTCTGTTTTTTATCTCATTCAGAAGTTTAAAATTCTTTTGAATATCTAATAATTTTAATTTTTGTTTCCTGATGTCCTTAAGCGTGTCGGTTTGAGTACTTAGCTCCAACTCGAGTCTTTTCTTCTCTTTAATAATTCGCTGCGATTTATTGGTATCAATGTTAAAGATATCCAACCTTTTATTTATATTTCTAAGTTCTCCTTCTGCTTTGATTATTTCATTAAGAATTGAATTATTATAATTTCCATCTACTTTATTATTTGAATATAAATCGGTAATATCTTCATGAAGGGAATAGAAATTACTGTTGTCATGAACTAAAAATTTTTGTAGTGCATTATAACGCAAAAGACCGTTTTTCATTATCTCAGCCGGTTCGGGAACAAAAGACAAATCAAGAAAAGTATCAAGATTGACTTTGTTAAAAAGCCTGGTTGTCTCACTATCATTGGTTTCATTAAATAATTTAATGAACATTGTACTATCGACGATTTGTCCTCCGGAACGCCACGGATTATCCATTATTATTACTTTTTCCCTGGCATTATTACCATCTTCGATATTCGTATAATTTATTAAAAATGATTCTTTCTTATTCTTTATAAATCTATATTTATTGGAAAAATTTGTAAAAATCACTTCTAAATATAAATCATCCCATGCATTACTATTCAGGGCAAAGTTGCCTGAAAATTCTCCCCATAGTGTATCTGCTATTGCTTTTGCAATTAAAGTTTTTCCTGACTCGTTTTGGCCATAAATAATAGTTATTCCGCCATTAAATTCAAGCTTCTTGTTATCCAGAAGACCGGGCTTGTTTGCTATGCATTCAAGTAGCTGCATAAATCCTCCACAGTACAGGCTCCTGAATGAATAACTTTATCCAGTATATCCGACAAAATATTCATATCTATATCAGGACACTCGTTATTTTTTATTTTCTCGGATAAAATATTAAAGAATTCTCCCCTTAATGATTCTTCACCTGTATATTCATCAAAAAACAACTTAATACCAGGAGAGGATTTATCTTCCAGATATATTCTCTGGAAATCACTATTTACACTATTAAACTGGTTAAGATTAAAATTAAAATTTCTTCTGCCGGTAAACATAACTTTTAAAACTACATCACCGGATAATTTCTCTTCAATCTTCTGAATAACTGATGACGCGTCACATTCAGTGCAATCAATAATAATATGTTCGAGCCTGCAGGAATTCACTGTTAATCTTTTGATCTGATATATTTCATTATCTTTAATTATCAGGGACAGGGCATACCTGTCTCCTTTTTCATTAAAAGTAACTGATTCAGGACTACCGGGGTAAGCACCTATATATCTGGAATTCAATTTGAATAATTTAAAATGATGACTATGTCCAAGAGCGTAGAAATCCAAATTTGAGGATATCATGTCCTTCTTATTGATTATGGCTATATTATTTGCTTGTTTAGCATCGTATGAATAGAATTCAGCATGAAACAAGCCTATATGAAATCCTGAATCTGAGTTCTTTTTTATATCGGAAATACTTAGTTTGCTGAGAGAGGGTATTCCATGAATAATAATTTCCTGGTTATTTGCTTTATATTTATACCTGGTGATCATTTCAGTCTCTGAAATTAGTTTTGTAATATTCAAATCCGGTAAAAAGGATATAGTCGTACTCTCGTCTGATTCATGATCTCCTATAACATAAATGATTTCAACGCCAGATTTTCTGAGTATATTGAATTCATTTTTTACTAGTTCTACTATATCTTTGTTTATATTACTGGTATGGAAGAGATCCCCGGCTATTAAAAACAGATCATGAGATTTGGCAAGATGTGTTAATTTTTTAAATGTTTTTATTCTTATGTTATCCGGTACTGGTGATAGCTCTTTATCCAGACCAAGGTGAATATCTGATGTTAAAAGAATTTTAACCATTTGTAATAACTTAGCAAACCACCTAATAAGATAAACAGATATGGATTATAATCCCTGCGATAATTAAATATAAACCGGCAGAGTTTTATTAATTATCGATATAATCTGTTATTGCGCTTTACAGGCTTTTATTTATT
>CAZVYR010000256.1:0-6186 GCA_964631555.1 uncultured Leptospirales bacterium | reverse complement strand
TTTTTGAAACAGAGTCGGATTTCTTCACAGTAAGAAAATAATCACCAGGACTCAACAGTAATCGCTGGGTTTTTAAAGAGGAAGGTTCTAAGCGCGTATATTCAATCGCTCTTCCGCCTGAAAGATAATAGAAAGAATTATTCAGTAAAATATCCAGACCCTCGTAATTTGATTGTAGAACTACGGCACCCGGCAACGGGGACAGGGTGATCTCCATAGAAAGAACTGTTTCACGAGGTTTAACATATACCCTCCTGTAGTCAGAATAATAACCGTCTTTCTTAAAACTGAACTGGTGAATCCTTCCTGTTATAAATATATCCTTATAATTTTTAATCTTTCTGAAATCTTTCCATTGTATCCAGCGCTTATTAAAATAATAAAAGAAGTCTGTATCATAGGTTATATCAGTATTGTTCGTGATATCAATTACCGAATAATTTATTCTCAAAGGAAGATGGGAAGCCTGCGTATAAAAAAATTCAAACTTTTCCGAATCGTAGGTGTCTTTATTTTGCTTCTGCAGAATCCTCGGCTTTAAAAAGAAGTCTCTTTGATACTGATCATTTCCGTGAGAAATATATAAACGATAGTTGGAAGATTTTAAATACATACGGTCTGATATTATGTAATAAAAATTTTTATCATTTCTTTTATCATCAAGTTTAAATCCAAAATCAACTCCCTTAATCTTCGTATATCGTCTGCCAGTTAACTCAAAGAGAGAAGCATTGATAAAATTATCATCCGGATTTCTGTCCTGTTGCCTGACCTTTATCATTAATGAGAGGGCTCCGTATTCTTTGGATTGCAGATATTCGTACTGCATTCCCTTAAGATAAGCATAATATAAACCTGAACCAAGAAGAATAATTATTATAACAACGGCAAATATAATACGCATTAAATTAGATGATAAAGAAGAAGAAACACCTTTAACAGCCCTCCCAAGGGTAGTTATTGTATCCAGCGCTTTCGATTTACCTGTAACGTCAGTCACCTTTCCCTGTAAATACGATTTAATAGTCTTATCTATTATGTCTCTGTCTTTATATCTATTTTTTAACTGTCTTGTAAGGATATCAATTACCTGCTGTAAATCCTTGTATCTCCTTTTACGCTTATAGTGCATAGCCTTTTTGATTATTTTTTGAATAACCGGATGTATGCGCGGATTAATCTTTCGCGGATAAATATATTCGCCTTTATTTATCTGCGCAATAGCGTCAGGTGTAAAATTACCCGGGAATGGTGTTTTACCTGTTACCATTTTATAAAGCACAACACCCATTGAATAAATATCAGCTCTTTTATCTACGGTTTTAGTATTCGATATTTGTTCAGGGGACATGTAAGCAGGGGTCCCGAGAGTCATTCCAACAGATGTTAGCCCCTCCTCTTCACTATCTTTGGAAGTGGCTATGCCGAAGTCAGTTAATTTTATTTTGCCTTCGTATGAGATCAGTACGTTCTCCGGTTTAATATCCCTGTGAATGACATTCTTATCATGTGCGTATTTCAATGCCTTGCATATCTCACGAAATATGAGCATTGCAATCTCGTTAGGAATATATCTCTTTTTCTCTATCAGATCTCCCAGGCTTATCCCGTCAACGAACTCCATTGCGATATAATAAGAATTGCCTTCCTTGAAATGATCGTAAACCTGCACTATATTATCATCACGAAAATCCATCATAAGCTGCGCTTCTCTTTTAAAGCGTTCTGTTATTGCGGTATTTTTTTTCAGAGTAAGACGTTTTAAGATAACTGTCCTGTCAAGAGTCGGGTGGTTTGCTTTATATATGGCACCCATACCGCCTTCCGCGATCTTTGACTTAATTAAATATTTTCCAACATAAGTTCCTTCTTTAGCCATGATTTCACCAGGTTTTTTATATTATTATAAATTACTGCATATTGTTGTGCAGTTATATGTTAATTTTCATTCAATAACTGCTCTATATTATTATCAATCTCAATTATATGATTATCCAGATCTATATTATCCTGATCAATTAATGCGATAATGAATTTTCCTGGATTATGAATCTGAATATACTTTCCATCAGCTCTTGCATTATAAAGATTATTGACCGGCCTGTGCCCTCCGAAGTAAAAACTCTTTTGCCTGTCTTCCTCACTCTCAAAATAATAATCGATCATTTGCTGCACACTGCCGTCATTTGCTGCATCATCCGCTGTCCAGGTAAGGCCTTCGATTACTTCAGGATTGTTCCTGTATTCAATGATTTCCTCTTTACTGTAAAAACTCCAAGGCTCCGCGTGTGAGATCAGGAAATTTTTACCTACTGCAAACACAGGCAGGTTCTTTTCAAAGCGTGAATATTCATCTAAAAACTCTTGCCCGTAAAATTTTTCCACGTAATATGCTACCATTGGTCCTTCGTAAGAAAACTTTATAAAAGGATAATTTCCTCCACCTTCTTCGTTTTTAATATTTTCGTGATTGCCTTTCAGGAAATGAAAATTTGACGGGAAATTGATCTTTATTTCCATGATCATTTCCATTACACCGAAGCTTTCTTTCATCTCTTCATCCATGTTCTCATGGCTGGCGTAATCTGACTCGAACTCCCGATATGCTTCTGCCCAGCGTTTTGCGGCTCTTCTCTCACCGTGTACTCCGTCTCCGACACATATTATCTGAAGTTTATCAGAAGCTATTTTCTCAAGGTTTGTTTCATCGCCTGAAGTCTTAATGAACATTACATTCAGGAAGAAATCCATCCTGGCATGAATATCCGGGACAATAATTGTAGGAATATTCTTTTTCAGGTAAAGTAATCCGCCCGTCTTGCCTTCAGAATCATAAGGTCTTATTTCGCTGTCTTCATTCATGAGAACATGGTTTACTCTTTCAAGAACTTTCAGATAATCATTCATTTCAGGCGGACCAGGTCTTTTGTATATTTCCAGAAGCCTGTATTTTACTGAATTATATAATTCCTGTAACTGCATTAATTATCCTGTTTTTAATATGTATTATCTTAATTGTAATTATAAGAAGGTCAAGTAAAATTGGAAAGACCTAATTTGAATGTTTTTTCTTTATTAAAATTATTATAATTCGATAAACCGGGCAATTTCAATCAATAATGCGCAGGGAACGGACGCCGCCTTTATGGCAACCGTGATCATCTGGTTTAACGTTACTTCCTATAGCCTGTTGATTACTCATAATCTGATTGAAATTAACCAATTTATCGCTTTTTTAATTTTAAAGTCAGACTATCCGGTTTTTTTATTTCTAATTGTTATCAATAAATATAGTTTGCTTTTTTTCTTTTTAATCAAGAATAAGCGTTTTATTGATCTTTGTGAATTCCTCTTCCAGTGCGAGAGTGGCGTTGCTCAGGGTTTCCTCCTGTTCCTCAACACTAACGTCTTCTTTGCAGACTGCTATCTTGAAAACTGCGGAAGTGCTTTTAATAGGGCCTGATTTGAATTTAATCTCTTTATCTACCTGTATATCCTCTTGCAGCACAGCGTCATCGCCTGTCGCGCTGTCCGGGACATCAGCTCTTATTCCGATACTTGTATATTCAATACTGCGGGCTGCTTCTTTAACAGGACCTGCGTTTAAGAGCGAACCCGAATAAGTCATTACAAGCGCTCCTCTTTCATCGTCTTTGGAGAATGATTCCAGTTCTTCCATGGATAAAGATTGTATTTTTTCTTCAAACGCGCTTTTCTTTTCCAGCCATGCCTGGGCCATTTTTTCAAGTGATTCTTCACCGTATTCCAGTCCTGATGTTTTTGTTATGTCCTGGAGATGACTCTGAAGATTTGCTGGTACCTGCTCAAAAAATTCTCCCATTTTGTTGCTCCTTTCATTTAATTTTAAAAAAGAAAATCGTTCACTAAAACACAAATTTTGAGGTTTGTCAATGTTTTTTTTAGATAACGAATGTTATGGATTTTAATTACTCAATTTACTATCTTACGTCTGCTTCATTACTGTAACCCCTTGTTTCCCAGTAGCCTTTGAATGGTTTATCAGACAATTCTATTCGTTTCACCCATTTAACCCACTTGTATCCCAGCTTTGACTCGGCAACTACCTGGAACGGAAACCCGCGGCTAGCATCAAGAACCTTTCCGTTGATCCTGGCTGCAAGCATGATATCAAGCTTCTTAACGTATGCGTATGTTAACGATGATGTATATCCGTCTGCTGCATGAAATATTACCGTCAATACACCTTTTTTTGGTTTAGCAGAAGCCAGTATATCTTCAAGCCGGACTCCTTCAAATAAGAGATGCTCCTTCCATCCCTCTACGCAGTGAAGTGTAATTGCCTTCTTTATAACCGGCAATGCCATGACTTCCTTATAAGTCATTGACTTAGGATTTGCAACAAGGCCGTCCACCACAAGTCTGTATTTCTCTATATCCACGTGCTGCGGTCCGCTGATTGAATTATCATAACTTCTGTCAAATGGGTCGAGTTTTTCACCCTGGTACTCGCGTATTTCAGTTTCTGCCTGTACTGATGATATTACCGCTATACATATCAATATTAATATCATACTATAATGTTTCATATTTAATACCCTTCTATTTTATTTAAAAAATGTCCTCTGACTGTATCTGGCTATATTAAGTGACTTATTAAGAATAAGGTATTTTAGGAAAAAGTCAACAGAATTCCGATATTTGGTGCTCTGAAATAACCAACCAAAGTATTATCGTAATAATACAGGAATTGAATCATATTCTATTCTAAGCTGAAACGGAGGTGAAGCGAGGCTGGATTGATCCGAATTCCTTATGCTATCTTCCTGTCCGTAGGCCTGTTGGGCTGGTAGTCATCGTCAGTATGGTTTTGTCTTTTTAAGTGATGCAATTTCAAACCAACTATTTCAATAGAGCGGGATAAGGCTTCGTTTATTCCGTACCGGGCTGATCCCAGGTACGGATTCAACTGGGATACTGCAAGCGATACACTGCTGTTGACCGGTAAGGATAATCCTTTGTTTATTTTTTCGCGCATAATATCAGGCAGGTGCGGCGCATATTCTTTCATGACCCTGCATATTGAAAATTTCAATACACCGTATTTATCGCGGACTGCGGAAAAGCCGAACAAACGGCAAATTAAAGGTCTCCACATGTAGCAAGAACAGCCGCCTGCTGAAAGAGCGTCTTTATCACTAGAAAGCATTACACAGGGTGCGGAAAAGACCGTCCTTTGTATGGAGTCATATATCTGATCGAGCATATTTATGCTTTGCAGATGGAGACAGAGCGGGATGAGCTCAAATACCGTAACTTCAATATTTATTGACGAAGCGCGGCAGCAGAGCGAACAGCCCTGCGGGCAATTAAGCCCGGGAATCGATCTGAGGCTATTGTTTATTTCATCTAATTCATGGTAAACATCAAGCAGTGAATCAAGGCCTTCAAACGAAAAGCCAGGGAATAATGCGGCATCAAACATATTGAGACACCATACCTCGCTGTCTATAAAAGAGTGGGAAAAATAATTGGGATATATCCAGCTTCTCTTTTCCGAAAGCAAGCAATTTTTTTTATAATATTATAAATTTCTTATTAATTATTTTTTACCGGGTTCTGCCTAATAAGTTTAAATACTAAATGACCTTGTCTCAACTACCCTTTTACTAAAATGCGGAATGCATCAGCGGGGGTTAAAATTATTATTGACATTTTTATACTCCTGGTGATTATGTCTTATTTTAAATAATATATGTATATATTATTTAATTACATCTTATCGCCATTTAAAGGCAAATTCGTTCCCAATATTAAAGAATATATGTTAAAAAATAATAAGACATCAGTAAATCAAAGACCATGCTGCAATAGTGCTTCTATTATTATTTTAAGATCAATATCACCTCCTGTTCTGAATTAATATTATATTAAAAAATTTCCAAATCATATATAGCAGATGATTAATTTTAATTTAATTATAAATTAATGAATTACTTATATTAAGAAGGAGGTGAAAGATAATGAAAAAGGTAACTCTGACTATCATTGCGCTCGCTATAGTTTGTTCAAGCCTGATTATCGGCTGCAGCAAAAAAAGCGAAACCGAAAAGATAGACCCGGCTGCAACTGAACAAGCTCAACCTGCAGATACTACAGATACACAATCTATGGAAACAGAAAATCCAGAAGAAAAATAAATTTAGT
>CAZVYR010000255.1:0-6195 GCA_964631555.1 uncultured Leptospirales bacterium | reverse complement strand
ACCCCGCTGCTTGAGGCGGGGAGCTTTATTTATTTTTTTAACAGCTCCAATATTCTCTCGAAGTCGTCAATTGAATAATAATTTATCTCTATTCTGCCGTTTTTACCAAAATGTTTAATCTCAACTTTCGTTCCCAGTATTGATATGAGCTCTTCTTCCATTTTTTGTAAATGAGGATCCTTTTGTTTTACTTTCTTTTTTTCTCCGGAGTCTTCCTTTTCGGAATCAACAAGCTTCTCTGCTTCTCTGACGGATAATCCTTTGCTGATTATTTCTTTATAAATTGAGAATTGTTTTGCTTCCGGAGCACCGAGAAGGACTTTCGCATGACCTACGCTGATTTTGCCTTCGGACAATGCCGGCTGTATTCTTTCATCGAGATTGAGCAGTCTCAAAGAATTGGCTATTGTTGCCCTGTCTTTGCCTACTTTTTCAGCAATTTCCTGCTGTTTCAATTTAAATCTGGATGTTAATATTCTGTATGCCTTTGCTTCTTCAATAGGGTCAAGATCTTCACGCTGCAGGTTCTCTATCAATGCTATTGTCAGGTTGTCGTCTTTGTCGATTTTCGTGATAATGGACCGGATCTTTGTAAGACCAGCGATCTTTGAGGCGCGCAGCCTCCTTTCGCCTGTAACAAGGAAATATTTGTCTCCTTCTTTCCTGACGTTGATCGGCTGGATAAGTCCTGTTGATCTTATGGAGTCAGCGAGTTCATTTAATTTATCTTCGTCAAAGTGAGTTCGCGGCTGGTCGGGATTCGGAAATATCCGGTTGATCTCAAGTTCAACAACGTTTTCTTTGATAGAATTTTGCGGTAATCCTGTTCTGTTCTCTTCGGGAAATTCACTTTCCTGGGCTTGTGTACTGGATATTATAGCGCCTAGCCCTTTACCTAATGCTTTCTTAGACATTCTCCAATACCTCTTCAGAGAGTTTTTCGTATGTTTCAAAACCCGCGCAACTGCGGTCATAAAGGTTTATTGGTTTACCGAAGGAAGGTGCTTCGGATAATTTCACATTTCTCGGAACTATTGTTTTAAATACTTTATCCTTAAAATATTCCCTGACGTCTGAGACCACCTGCTGGCTGAGATTTGTTCTCGAATCATACATTGTTAACACGACTCCCTCAATCGCAAGGTCTTTATTCAACTCTTCCTGAACCATAGCAATGACCCTGAGGAGCTGATTCAGGCCTTCTAAAGCGTAATATTCACATTGCAGAGGGATTAAGACTGAGTCGGCGGCAACAAGACTGTTAAGCGTTAAAATACCGAGCGAAGGCGGGCAGTCTATCAGTATGAGATCAAAATTATTCCTGATCTTTTTTAACAGGTTTTTTAAGATATATTCCCTTCCCTCATAATTCAGAAGTTCAACCTGAGCCCCTGATAAATGGATATTTGAAGGAATAATATACAAGTTCTCAATCTCGGATTTAAAAATCGCTTCTTCAACCGGGATTTCTTTTATTAAGGCTTCGTATATAGTTGTTTCAATATCTTCCGCGTTAATACCAAGACCGTATCCTGCATTTCCCTGCGGATCAATATCGATAATTAAGACCTGCTTGCCTTTTTCGGCAAGAAATGCAGCTACATTGATCGTCGTAGTGGTTTTCCCGACTCCTCCCTTTTGATTTGAAACAGAAATTACTCTACCCATATTTTTGGCCTCAATTTAAAAGCATTTGTAATATCGATATTCAGCATCTTTTTGTAATAATTTATCGTTTTTGCAACACCTGGCAAGATACAACCACTTATTGGAAAGTTGTGATATATTATTTAAATTAGAAAGCAACTACTTTTATCTTCTTCTTCCCGAAAATTTCTTCGGGCCAAAGGTTTTGTTCAGCCAGTATAGAGCGATTATTACTGCTAAAATAATCAAAATATAAATGGCTTTTTTATAATATGGAAATATTCTGGGCCCGTTTGCCGAAACGATTGAATAAACACCGGGGATACCGTTATTTTCAGGAAAAACTTTCAGCGTATAGTCCTGGGATAAATCGGACATTACTTCTATAAAAAATTCAGTTTTCCGGGCATCCTGTGAGAGAACTAAATTATTATCCATGTCATAAATATCAATCTGAAAATAGCCTTTATCTGAAATAAAGTATATGGTATTATTTCCTTTTTTCAGGGGAACAATATATGACCTGTTAACCTCCCATTCCCTGACTGAATCGATTATAGTGAAACCGGCATCCTGTTCCCATGCCAGTATCTTGCTAACTAAGCTATTCAGCAGATATTTGTAAGCCAGACGGTAGATCATGTATCTTTGCAGGTCATCGTTGCATGAACCGTTATGATAGCTTGAATAAATAGCTTCTCCCTTGCCCCTTTCCAGGCAGGAAATTATCGGGCTTCTCTTAATATCCTGTACGGTTTTAAACTCCGACTCAGCAAGAGTTGTTGAATCTTCTATTGATTTAACAACTATCCAGCCCGGGTGAGGCATTCTTACTCGCGTATCCGTGTAGCCGCAGAATAATTTCAGGCTGTTCTTTAATTCAAGATTTATTGTCCCGCTGATACCCATATTTGGAAAATTTTCGTAGAATTCCATGGCCTGAAAAGCACCGTTCAGGAATTTATATGAATATCCACCTAAATACGCGTTTCCGCCGTTCTCGATGAATGATTTGATATTATCATAGACTTTTGTTTCATTTACATCGCGGTATTCTTTTTTTAAAGAGACAGATTGAATTCTCGTTCCTCTTGATAACACATTCAGGTTTGTTTCAACAGGAGACTTGATGCCGCACGGGAAAAATATTGCCCTGTATTTTTGATAAAGCTCTTCATTCTCAAGGTCCTTGTATTTGCACGTTTCATAACTGATCCTGTATTTATCGAGAATCCTGGAAATATCATCGTATTTGGCATCCACAACTGCGATTTCTTTTAATTCCTGATTCCGGGCTAAAGCAGGGTTTGCTAACAGAATCAGTAAAGAAAAGAATGCTGTCTTTTTTAATGTACTCATAATACTCATCAGTAATCGCCGATATCTTTGATCCTTTTCAGTAAATCCTTCCTTTGTTCAAGCCTTGTGTATATTTTATCGCTCATGCATTCATAAGCGAGCTGATACGAGAACGCGTTGAGATTGATAATGATACCGCCCCTTGTATTGTCGGTTAACACGTTCTTACCGGTCAGTTTGTCGCTTAAAAGACGATTGTCTTTAAAAGCAATAATCCTGCTGTTGTAAAACGGAATCGGGCTGCCGCCGTCATTCTCAGCCGCTTTTGTCAGAGGTCTGTATAATGCCTGCCGGTCTTTTAATTTGCTGCCGTTCAGTATCCATAACCTGTGACTGTCATAGACTTCCTGAATTTTCTCCCCGATCTGATAGAAAAGTTCGCCTGTCAGTGATACGAACCTGTCGACTTCGAACATAGAGCGTATTTTACCCTGCAATATTTTAATTGTCTCTTCACGGGAAACTGCCATACGGGGATTCTCTGTTTTGAATCTGTGCAATTCGTTTAACAGTCCGGAAATACTGCTGAGTTCATGAGCGAAATACGACGGACCGAATATACTGCCGTCTATACATGCTTCATTTTTATCCTGAAATGTTATAACCGAACCGTTCAGTAATGACGCGAATGTATTGTTGAAGTAATTGATACATACGTCAACGAATGTCAGGAAGTCGTCGTTATAAATATAGCTGTAATCTTTCTGCTTCTTATCCGCGTATTTCCACTGCGTCTCAATTGCATTCTGTAAAACGATCTGCCCGTCGATTTTTAATTTCAGTAAAGAATACAGCTCATCATAAGGCATCAGCTCATCTTTTAACTTCTGTACAACTTTCTTTCTCCTGGATTCCGGATCCTTGCCAATCTCTTTAAGAAAGACTTCATCATAATCCCAGTTCTCGGAACTAACGCTATGCGGCTTAATATTGTAAGTAGAGATAATTTCGCCGAGATTGATTTTCCTTTGAAAAGCCAGGGCTTCTGATAAAATAAGCAGGAAGTCGGGGAGTGAATTGATACCGAAATTAAGCTTTAAATAATCGGATAACATATCGCTCTTATTGAAACCTGCCTGTAAAAAGCATCTCAGAATCATTATATAATCATAAATTAACTTTTCTTTTTTCAGATTCTTTTTCTCCTGGTCCGCGGTCAGGCTGCTGCTGTCGTGTTTATTTGTCTCGTCTTTTGTAAGATCATCCATAACCCGCAGTTTATTTTCAACAAGAAGCAATATCTGTTCTTTTATTTCACCATCCATCCTGAAGAATGAAAAGAAATTGATAATATAGCTCTTTAACTCTATTTCGAAATGTTCAGGGCTCATCCATTTGAGCTCATACATATTATACTTTATAACCGGGGTCTCCATCATCCATCTGCGGAATATCCTGAGATAATTAAAAAGCAAAGGATCATCGATCGTTTCGTCCTTAAGGATTGCAGTCAGAATATCAGGCAGTCTTGCAAGTATTTTTGACTGCAAAGAAACAATATACCTGATAGCCTTAAGAAGTTTTTTGCCGGGAATAAGGCGTTTCCTGAATCCTACGCCTATCCTGTTGTTAACGTGGATCAGGTAGCGCTTCCTGAATAATTTTGTTGATCTGTATTTCAGTAATATTTCGTTTATATCAGTGAGCGGTTCAAGAGGCTCCAGGGGAATAAAAGATTCGTTTCCCTGGACAGGTTTGAGTAACTCCGGTACTTTGCCTTTTTGCCGGGTATTCTCTTTCTTTTTTTGTGTTCCCTTGTCCGGGCAGGTCTTGATAATATCAATAACGGCGCTGTATTTTTCTTCCCTGGTCAGGCTTTCGTTATTAAGCAAAGAGCGGACAATATCCATCCTGTCAGGGGGAATGTCTTTATTTACAAGAAGCGATTTCGCCTTTTTTTCTATCTTTTTTTTATTTTCCTGAGTCATATAATATAAGCTCTGATGCGGTTTATTATAGTATTGTAAATGCTAAATATTGCTGATATCGAATCTCCACCATCCCTTTAACATAAGCTCGTTATCCCTGGCAATGACGAACCTGTTAAAATATTCGCGCAGCCGGTCCAGGTGAAAAGCAGTCAGCTTTAAACCTTCGTTGTCAAATTCAAGCGAGTCTTTAAAAATACCAGACAATCTTATGTTATCAATAAGATCGTTGAGGTCATTATATTTACTATAAATGAAAAGAAACACAGGTTCAAACAACGCTGCTGATTTTTCAATCTCCTCTGTAACCGGGTATAGAACATTCAGGCATGCGCTAAAATAATCGTACACAATAAACGGATATAAATCCCTGGAAATACTGAATACATCTAAATTAACTGCTTCGTTTATCTCCCCGGTTACGGCGCTTTTGTCAACATCGTCAAAAATAGCTGCTGCAAAGAAGTGCTTGTCAGACTCAATATAATCCGACCTGAACAAACGTATCGGCTGAAAGTCTGTTATTGTTTTATGAACTTTTATGCTCTTCACAGGCACTAACCGCGACTTATAATAAACACGGTCAGTCCTGAAAGACGGATAACTGGTCGGGCTGCCTTTCTCAATAATATTAATTGAGTCTCCGCCGAATTTCAGGTCAATTTTAAGAATATGAATAAAATCAATGGCTTGTCCTTTAATGCTTCTGATAAAGTGCAGGCTGTGCTGCTCAGAGGGAGGTTTTCTTGCTTCAAGTATAGTATGACCGTAAAGGAATTCCGGCAAAAAATATTCAATGTCTTTCAATATACTAAAAGCAGTCCCATAGTCCAGGTCTTTGACATGTATCTTTGGTATTACTATCTCCCCGGGTACTTTAATAAATTCGTTTTTTATCGCATTAAGGAATATTTTATCAATCCTGTTTTCAGCAGCAATGTCAATATCAGAAAGCAGCTTATGAATTTTTTTTATTGATCTCATAAAATCCCCTTCCCAATATAATATCCCAATCCCCGCGGTTTCATACGGATATGATCATACTATGCCGCATTCAGGCGAAAGAATAAGAATAGACAATATATTCGTTATTCTGGTTGACTATTAAATATTAATCAATAAATATTTGTGTCATTCATCTGCATATTGAAAATACATATCAGCATCGCTCCTGAACAGAGCAAACCCATAAAAACAAGGAGGCGGATCTTGATCATAGTAACCGGCGGAGCAGGTTTTATAGGCAGCGCCTTTGTCTGGA
>CAZVYR010000254.1:0-6195 GCA_964631555.1 uncultured Leptospirales bacterium | reverse complement strand
TTCTTGCTCTTCTCGGTTTTTCCGGTGCCGTTTTACACGTCCTGAATCATTCAATCTTCAAATCCATGCTCTTTTACTCAGCAGGCGCTGTGTACCAGGCAACGCGTATTTTGAATATAGAAAAACTGGGAGGTCTGATAAAAACCATTGCATGGGCAGGGGTATTTTTCCTGATCGGCTCAATTGCCATATCCGGGCTTCCCCCTTTCAATGGTTTTATAAGCGAATTTTTCATCTACCGGGGTATTATCGCAGGACTTCAGTCCGCTTCAATCCCTCTGGCTGTTTCGCTGATAATCTCATTTGCCGCTTTGGCACTTATAGGCACAATGGCTCTCCTTTGCTTTACAAAAGCATTCAGCATTGCGTTTCTTGGGAGCCCGCGAAGCGAATACCCGGATTCACCGCAGGATATTTCTCTGTCAATGAAGATTGCCATGAGCATACAATGCCTCTTTATATTAGCCGTCGGTTTGCTGCCGGCGTATGCATTTAAGGTTGTCAGCCTGATCACTGCTGAATTTGCCGGGGCATCAGCCATTATTGATTCTTACGCGATAGCAGGCAGTCTGAATAAACTCACTATTGGGATTATGACCTTTCTCGGACTTTCGGTTTTTGTCTTTATAGTCAGAAGCATTTTACTGCGCGGTAAAGTCCGTCTTTATAAAACATGGGACTGCGGCTACTCGGCAGGTAACACACGAATGCAGTATACAGCATCATCCTACGCAGGTCCTTTTGTGAATCTTATTCGTCCGCTTCTTCATGTCAGGGAACGCCTTAGTCCCCCACCAGGCATATTTCCAGGTATAGCGGGCTACGAAAGCCATACGGAAGACAAATTTGATTTTTTTCTGATTGATCCCTTTATTCGATTGATCGAACGTTTTCTGAATCTTTTTAAATGGATACAGAGCGGGAATACACAGCAGTATATTCTGTACGGGCTTGTGTTCCTGATTGCGATATCTCTCTGGATAATGGGGGTATAGCGATGTTATACACGGCAATAAACATAATCTTCATTATTTTTTTCCCGCTTTTCTTCATCGGTCTGATCAACCGTGCAAAGTCATTCTGGTCCGGGCGAAAGGGCCCTTCTGTTATGCAGCCCTTCCGCGATTTTATTAAGCTCATTAAAAAAGGAGAAATTATAAGCACTGCAGCATCGTTCGTATTCCGTATAGCACCGTCGGTTTCATTCGCTTCGGTCATTGCTGCTGCGGCTGTGACCCCTATGGCAGGAGGAAGTCAGCTCTTTTCTTTCAATGCGGATTTCATCTTTTTCGCGTATGTTCTCGCCACAGGGAAATTTTTTACGATCATCGGTGCCATGGATACCGGGTCAAGCTTCGAGGGCATGGGTGCGAGCAGGGAAGCGGCCTTTTCAGCCCTTGTGGAACCGGCTTTTTTCCTCATTGTCGGCTCGCTTGCGTTTATCGGGAAAGCATCAACCTTCGGGAACCTTTTGGAGCAGATAACCCGCACTGACGCCACAATCAGTGCTATTATCGCGACACTTTGCGCGCTCGCTTTCTTTATCATGCTCCTTACCGAAGGTTCGCGGGTACCTGTTGATGATCCGAACACACATCTTGAACTTACCATGATTCATGAGGTCATGGTACTCGACAACTCAGGCCCTGATCTTGCGCTTATCCTTTATTCATCAAGCCTTAAAATGATTATCATAGGATCGCTTATCGCTAATATAATTCTGCCTGTTATGCAGCCTGCCGCGGCAATAGCCGCGTTTACCGGAATTCATATATGCATTGCCTTCATTATCGGGACAATAGAATCGCTGATGGCGCGTCTGCGGATGAGCCATGTGCCTCAATTCATCTTCTTCATGAGTTCCATCGCGCTTATTGTGCTGGCAGTGGCAGTTCTTTCCGTTTCCGGAGGTTTAAAATGACTCCTTTCATAATAATTTTATTCGGACTTACAATGCTCTACATCGGTTCAGCAAGCCGCATTGAAGCATATATCAAAGCAATCGCAGTACAGGGATTGCTCCTTTTCCTGCTTGTCTTAATCGATTACAAAAGCGCAAATCTCGCGAACACGCTTTTTCTATCATTCGAAACTCTTATAGTCAAGGCTGTACTGATCCCGGTCGTGCTCATAACAGTGGTCCGTAAAAACGGCATTCACCGGGAAATCGAACCCTATATTCCGAACTTCTTTTCTCTCATCATTACCAGCTTGATATTCGGACTGGGTCTTTATGTTGCATACCTGGCATCGGGCAATTCAGTCTCCATGCGCCCGCTTTATTTCGGAGTTTCAATTTCAACCATTATAACCGGGCTGTTTATCATTATAACAAGAAAAAAAATAATAACACATGTCATGGGATATATGCTTCTGGAAAACGGGATTTTCATGTTATCCCTGGCCGCTGCCGCTGAAATGCCCTTCATTGTAGCATTAGGTGTACTCCTCGACATATTCATGGCTGTATACCTGCTCGGACTTTTTGTTAACAGGATACATGATAAGTTTTCCGGGATACACGTTGACTCTTTACAGAAATTAAAGGACTGACACTATGATAGAACTCTTGCTTTTTACGCCTCTTGTCCTTGGAATAATAGTGTTCATTATTAAATCCAGAGTGGTAAGTATAATTGCTACTTTGCTTTATGCGCTTCTTTTTATAACAGTCTCAATTATGCTGTACCTGCAGCCGGTCTCGTTTTCCGAATATTTCCGCGTCGACCGGCTGAATATCTTCTTTCTGCTAGTGCTAGCTGTTCTGTTTGCCGGAACAGCAGTCTATAATATCGATTTCCTGATCCATGACAAAGAAGACCATCGCCGCCAGGCTTTGTACACAATTTACCTGATGCTCTTTATCGGTTCTATGGCCGGGGTTATTCTCAGCACCCATCTCGCTCTCCTGTGGGTATTTGTAGAAGGCACTACCCTTTCCAGTGCTTTTTTGATTTATTATCACAGGACAGAGACAACGATGGAAGCCGCGTGGAAATATTTATTTATATGTTCAATAGGCATCGCTCTTGCCTTTGTAGGCATCACTTTGCTGTCAATGGGATTAAGCGGCATCAATTCATTCTTTTTCAATGACCTTGCTAAAAACGCGAAATTGATCAATCCTTTCTGGCTGAAACTCAGCTATCCTTTTATACTGGTAGGATTCGGTACAAAAGTCGGACTCGCGCCAGTACACGCCTGGCTGCCCGATGCTCATTCGGAATCTCCTTCACCTGTATCCGCACTTTTATCAGGTACGCTTTTGAACGCGGCACTACTCGGCATAATCAGAATGAATAAAATAATGGATCTCGCCGGAATGGGCTGGTACGTGCAAATCCTCCTTCTTCTGGCAGTTTTTATATCGCTCTTTGTAACTGCGGTTTACATAAGAATTGTAAAAAATTACAAGCGGATTCTCGCTTATTCTTCAATCGAAAACATGGGAATTATACTTATAGGGCTCGGGGCAGGCGGAGTTGGACTATTCGCTGCAATGCTGCACCTGGTTTCACACTCGCTGACCAAAGGTTCACTGTTCCTGACATCGGGCAATATACTGCACCGTTATAAAACAAAAGACATCGGGGCAGTACGCGGACTGCTTAAAGGAGATCCGGCAACCGGGTGGATTTGGATTCTTTCTGTTATCGCGATTATCGGTCTTCCCCCATTCCCTATCTTTATATCGGAATTTTATATTATAAAAGCCTTCTTCAGCAACGGGCAGTACTGGCTTGCAGCTCTGTTTTTTATTTTGCTTACTATTATCCTTGCTGCAATGTCAAAAAATATGCTCAGAATGAGCTTCGGCGATGACAATGCCGGCGAACATGCAGGCAGGTCCGGAATACTCGCGAATATTCCCCAGGTTGTTTTTCTTATTCTTCTTCTGATCTTAGGGGTCGCGCTTCCCGGTTTTGTCCATTCAATAATACAAAAAACATCGGAATTACTGTAAGTATGCAGTGCACGAGGATTTAACAAAATATGACATTGATGATTACAAAAAATAATAAACCTTCAAATCTTAAAGATATACCATTGATGGACATCGCTTCATTTCGCAGGCAAATCATAAAGCATGTCCGGGCAGGTATGAGGCCTGTATTATATTTCGGCAGGAAACACGGGAAATCTCATATATTGTATATCGCGCTTGCAGACGACAATGCATCGCGGCTTTACCTGTACTCCGGCAATCTTAACGGTAAAACATCCTATAATTCGATAACCCCGGAAGTTCCTTCTTTCTGGAATTTTGAAAACGAAATTTACGAAGAGTTCGGAATTATTCCTGAAGGACATCCATGGCTTCGACCTGTAAGATACTCTTTTGACAGGTACAACCGCGAGAATACTATAGAACGTTTTCCTTTCTTCTCAATGAACGGAGACGAAGTGCATGAAGTCGCGGTAGGGCCGATACACGCCGGAGTTATTGAGCCCGGGCATTTCCGTTTCTTATGCCATGGTGAAGACGTGCATCATCTTGAAATACAGCTTGGATATCAGCACAGAGGCGTTGAAAAGCTTTTCGTCAAAAACGAACTGAAATTTCCCATACATCTTGCAGAATCAATTGCAGGAGATTCGGTCATAGCCCACGGAAGCGCCTGCGCCCATGCTATGGAAGCCCTTGCCGGGATCGAGATCTCGCGGCATGCGCAGTCGATCAGGGCAATTTCCCTTGAAATGGAACGCGCCGCAATCCATATAGGCGACCTTGCGGCTATCGCGAACGACGTCGCTTATCTTCTCGGCAATGCAGTATTCGGCGCTACCAGGACGCTTGTAATTAACTCGCTTCTCGCTATATGCGGCAGCAGATTCGGACGGGGGCTCCTGCGCGTCGGAGGTGTTGCATTCGGCATACCTGGTAAATTAAAAGAAGAAATTAAAACAACCCTTACGAAAGTCTGGTCCGATGCCGAGCGTATGAGTAATGAGATGTTTTCTTCAGCCAGTGTCCTGTCGCGTCTTGAAGAAACCGGGGTCGTAAAAAAAACTGTTGCTGCCGAAATCGGGCTTGTAGGCCTGCCTGCCAGGGCTTCGGGAATATCCCTGGATGTTCGAAGCGACCATCCGTTCGGCATTTACCGGTATTATCCCATCCATAAAGTCACAATGGACAGCGGTGATGTATTTGCCCGTGCCTATATGCGTTTTGTGGAGATAAAACAATCTATCAGCTTCATACTTGAACAGTTGGAGGATATGCCCGGAGACAATAAACTTATGCTGCCGGTAAAGAAATTAACTTCCAACAGTTTTGTCATATCCATGACCGAAGGCTGGCGCGGAGAAATTGCGCATGCCGTGATCACAGGCACAGGCGGAGCCATAGAAAAATATAAGATCAAGGATCCTTCTTTTCATAACTGGTTCGGCCTTGCACAGGCAGTTCGTACAAACGGTATCTCAGACTTTCCTTTGTGCAACAAGAGCTTTAATCTGTCCTACTGCGGATACGATCTCTAAGGAGTTATACAATGCTAAATATATTAAAAATACGAAAAGCGCAGGGATACCAGGCAATCCCGGAGATCAGGGAAGCGCGTATCAGGCCGCCGTTCAGGGGTCTCCCGTTACTTAATGCAAAGTACTGTAAAGATTGTTCCATCTGTCAGTCTGTCTGTCCTGTTAAAGCGATCTCTCATGATCCTCTGTCTATAGATATGGGAAAATGCATCTTCTGCGGTGACTGCGAGCGCGAATGCCCGGAAAAGTGCATTCAGTTTACGTCCTTTTACAAAACAGCTTCTGACAGCCGCGAGCGGCTGATTATCACTCATGGGATCACGCAGGATGTCTATGAAGCGAAAGCTGTCTCTGCGCGGAAAGAGATAAAACATCTCTTCGGATCATCGCTCAAGCTGAGGCAGGTCTCTGCTGCAGGATGCAACGGCTGCGAGCTGGAGCTGAACGCGTGCGGGAACGTAAATTTCGACATGGGCAGATTCGGCATAGATATCGTGGCATCCCCCAGGCACGCGGACGGACTTCTGATCACAGGCCCCATTTCAGAGAACATGGCTTCTGCCCTGGAGGACGCGTATCATTCCACCCCTGATCCGAAGATCGTGATCCTTGCCGGGACCTGTGCTATCAGCGGAGGAGTCTTTCAAACCTCGCCTGCCCTGAAGCGCGATTTCCTGGATAAATATCCTGTTGATCTGTATATTCCCGGAT
>CAZVYR010000253.1:0-6219 GCA_964631555.1 uncultured Leptospirales bacterium | reverse complement strand
TTTTTCGGTAAATGCGACCTGATCCCCGGTGTTATCGTATTTTTCCTGTAATTCTATTGGGAATCTGATATTCAAATACTCAGTTAAATCTCTTATGTTCATAAATATTATTTCTTGATCAGGATTTAGAAATTAAAAATATCCCTGATTGTAATAAAGTTGTTAAACAGGAGTAAAAAAATGTGTTTTATACAGTTGGTGATTAAAACTAATCGAAATAAATTCAATAATTGTCAAGAATTAAAAATACATATTATATTTATAAAACCTGAATTCAGGTGATCTTGTCATGTAAAAACAAAAATTACTGAAAGTACGGCATTGAATGTTTGATTATATATTCTCAATCAAATGGATCAATATCAATCCATAGAAAGAACTGTTTTCCTTAGTATAGAACCAGCCAAGATGGCTATGGCATAGTGAGCACACTGAATAGCACCAGCTATAACCCGGGAACCATGTATGCTCAGTAGTTAATTCCCCGAAATTGATACAGCCGGTTGCAGTGGAGAAACATCCGATCGTGAAGGTATTGCCTGCGGGATTTATAAAGGTTTGATTATATTTTCCGTTTATTTCGAATAGACTCTTCGGAGATGTGATAATATTTTTACAGAATTTACATATAAATAATCGTTCCCTTTCCGTTTTGTTACCAGTATCGGATTCCGTTTGAAGGTCAGTAATAATAAAATCCCTGTACGAAGACCTTTTAAACATCAGGAATGGATGGTCACTTACATTGAATGATCCGCCTATAAAACTTTGAATCATTAATGTTTCCTTATTAACGCATTCTGTTAATTATTATAAAAAATAAACTCAATATAATACTGATTAAAATACTGGTCCCTAAAGGAAAATAAAACGTAAAATTTTCTTTTTTTATTACAATGTCGCCGGGGAGCCTGCCAATATGTTTTAATAAAGGGATGGAATCTTTAAAATATATTACCAACCCGGCAACGACTATTAAAATACCAATAATAATCAGCGACTTTCCTAACATACCGGACATATGTTTTATGCTTTTCAAAATGTATTTACCAATTATGTTTATAACACAATACCGTGTGTGTCAATTTTAAATTGCAATAATTTAATGAAGTATTGTAAATAAATTACTCCCCTCCGTTCCAAAACCGCTTCCGCTCCGTTTCAAAGTCGTATCCGCTCTGTTTCATAAAACAGGATTAATCCTGTTTTAAGTCGCATCCACTCCGTTTATTAAACGGGAGTGATCCTCTTTTATAACCATAAATAAAAAGATATGGACTAATATAGATCCAAATTATTATTTGTATTGATTTTTTATAAGAATAAAATTATTTATTTTATAAGAATAATATGAAAATCGAACTAATAAAACATTCTGGATTTTGTGTAGGAGTAAGGACTGCTGTTAACAAAGTAGTTGAAGAAATTGATAAATGCGATGAAGAAATACTGATCCACGGCCCCCTCATTCATAATCCCCAGATCGTAGCAATACTTGAAAAACGCGGCCTCAAACAGATTGATGATAGTTATGATATCAATAATCGCATTGTTGCAGTTCGTACACATGGAATTACAAAACAAGAATTCAGGAAAATCAAGAACACAGCAAAGAGAATCATCAACCTGACATGTTCAAAAGTTGCTTATGTTCAGGGCATTGTAAAGAAATATTCTTCTGATGGATATTTCACTATAATACTGGGCGATAAAAATCATGCCGAAGTCGAGGGCATATCCAGTCATGCAACATCAGGATTCTTTATAGTATCAAATCTGGAAGAAATACCTAATATACCTGACGCTAAAAAATATCTTTTAGTATCACAGACTACTCTGGACATAGAATTCTTCGATCAGGCAATTCCATTAATACAAAAGAAATTCAAAGAAGTTCATATAATAAATACCATCTGCACAGCAACCGGGAACAGGCAGGGAAATCTATATAACAGCATTAAGGAAGGTGCAGATGCAATAGTTGTTGTAGGAGGGAAGAATTCCGCGAATACAAAAAGACTGGCACAAATAGGCCGGGAAAACAAAATCAGGACATTTCATATAGAAACAGAAGAGGAACTTATACCAGCGGATTTTAAAGATGTGAAACATACTGTTGTTTCAGCAGGTGCTTCAACACCGTCCTGGATCATCAATAATGTTCTTGAGAAGCTTTACGAAATAAATTTCAAGAACAGAACGATCCTGTTTAATTTTATTAAGTCGTTCATGGAATTTATTATCAGGACCAATATTTTTTCCGCGTTAACCACTGTTTTTTTAACAATGAACCTCATGCCCTGCACATTATTTCAATGCGACTTCAGAATGCCTTTTCTTAGCGCAGCCTTTATTTTTATTATGTATTCAATTAATAACTTTCTGGGATCAAAAGAGTCACAGTTAAGTAAGCCCTTTAAATACAAACTATATACCAAATATAAATATCTATTATCAGGATTAACTTTTATTGCGCTTGTTTATTATCTGTATATTGCCTCACAATTCGGGATTCTCACTTCAATACTCTATTACATAGCTTTCGCAAGCGGTGTTTTATACGCTCTCCCTGTAACGAAAAAAATCGCATCTAACATATTAAAAAAATCCCTGCGAATAATATACGGAGCCAAATCTGTGCTTGCGTCCATAGGCTGGGCTATTGTCGCATTGCTTATCCCTTTTATTGAAAAACCTTATGATTACACAGAATTTTTAGCTCTCTTTATTATTATATCATCGATAATCATTGTACGTAATGTTTTACTCGATCTGCTTGACTACCATGGAGACAAATTGCTTGGTATCGGGACATTCCCTACTATTTTTGGAATGAAGAATACGAGGCTGATATTTATAATACTTTCGATTCTCTATATTATTTCTGTTCTTTATAATATTCTTATTATAAATATTTTTTCTGTTCTATATTTTATTAATATTCTGTATTATTTTTATCTTTATAAAAAGATTAAAGCCAACTATTACTTTTACAGGTTAAAATATGAATTATTGATAGATTTCAATTTATTATTATATGTAATTTTTTCTTTTACAAGCAATTACTTTAAAATGATTTTATAACAGCAGTAACAGTTCAAAAAGTATGTGATAAAGACTCCATATTCCCGCCTGCGGCGGGAATATACCACTTACTTTATTCTGGTTAAATTATATTCAATTATATCCTTCAGCTTTGCTTTTGCCTTATTGTCAATATTCATTTTTAAAATTATATTCTGAGCATTTGAAGTATAAGACTCTATTCTTTTATCAATTTCTTTTTTAATATTATATTTGTATATCAGACTCCGTACATATTCAAGAGAGACATTCGAGATATTGGATGACCCGAAAATAGAACTCAGTTGTTGTTTTTCTTCTTCATTACACATCTGAAGTAAATATGTGTAATAAAGGGTCTTTTTGCCTTCCTCAATATCAGATCCAATCGGTTTACCGAAAGAACCGGGCATCCCGAATATACCAAGTTCGTCATCCTTGAATTGAAAAATCAATCCTAAGGATTCTCCCAGCTCTTCAAGGTATCCCAGCTCATTTTCATCTATGCCTGATAGAAGACCGCCCAGTGTAAAAGGAAGCGAAAAAGTATACCTGGCTGTTTTATATAAATATAACTTAATAATTTCTTCTTTTTCTTTAAAACTTCTTTTAGACTGCCCGAAATAAATATCCTGCATCTGTCCCAGGCCAACATTAATAAACTCATTGATAAATAATTGTGATACCTTGTTTTTTAATGTCAGGTCCAATTCCAGGTTAACGATCAAGTCAAATCCAAGAAAAAAACCGATATCTCCGGCACAGATGCCCATGCTTATACCAAATTGATCAGGATCTGAAATAGCCTCCGTCTCGCTTAACAGCTTATACTGGTAATACAAGGATCTCTTCCCGCGTCTCTCTTCATCCCTGTCCATAATATCATCGTGTATAAGCAAACCTGAATGGAACAGTTCTACAGCAGCAGCCAGCTTAACAGATTCATCGTTTATTTTATTTGCATAGAGATCCTGTATCAGAAGCAGTAAACTCCCCCTGATTATTTTTCCCTCAATCGAAAATTCCTTCAAACGTTCGGACAGATCATAACCCCAGTTGTTGATTCTTTGAAGAATCCGGCTTTTTTCGCTTAAAAAAGATGCCAGGAACGATTTGATTAAATCCGAATAAACTTTTAATATTTGATTCATTTCTTATGTAATCTTTAATCCTGTGGATTTAAATATTTGTATATTTACTTTTCTGCAAACCTTTGATAAGCTATCAGTACAAAAAATCCTCTAAATCAATCATGCAGAAATTGCATGCTTCTGTTGATAATATTCTTTATACTAACAATAAATATAAACAGGTATAACAGGGCAAGCTAAAAATAACCTTGAAGCAGTATGTATTATAAATACTTCTTTTTAAGTTGACAGGAAAGCAAACTGATTTTTAATGAGTCCTTAATTTTAAACTCGATACAATACTGATTTAAGGAAATTAAAGATGAGCATACAAAGAACCTTTGCCATCATCAAGCCAAACGCGGTTGCGGAAGGACATGTCGGCGAAATTATCTCTGAAATTGAAAAGAACAAATTCAATATCATTGCAATGAAAATCCTTCATTTAACAAAGTCACAGGCTGAAGGATTTTATGCGGTACATAAAGGAAAACCATTCTTTGAATCCCTGGTGGATTTCATGACAGAGGGTCCGGTAGTTGCCATGATTCTGGAAAGAGACAACGCGATCCGCCACTGGAGAGAAATTATGGGCGCCACTGATCCCGCAAAAGCGGAGGACGGAACAATCAGGAAAAGATTCGGTTCAGGCATAGAGCGTAATGCCACCCACGGTTCGGACGCAGAAGAAACCGCAGCATTTGAAACGACATATTTTTTCAACGCAATGGAAATTATTTAAATTCCCGGGCAAGATCCGTTAAATTCTTTCTCAGGCATCTACAAAGCCCGGCTTTGAACTTTTTTCCCCGATACTAATTGTACCAGAGTTTCCGGTATATCTTCAATAGGTAAAACAACAGCATCCGGAACAGCCTTGATAACCGCTGCGGGCATAGATTTAACAATTGCTGTTTCCGGATCCTGGGCAATAACAGTACCCCGGGCTGCTGCGATATATTTAGCTCCGTTTGTACCATCATAGCCCATGCCTGTTAAAACCACAGCGATACTTTTGCCGCCAAAGGTTTTTGCAACACTCCTTAACAGGGGATCAGCAGAGGGTTTAACGTAATTCTCCGGCGGACCGTCTTCAAGGCGTATTGAGAATGAATCCGGATCAACAATCATGTGACGTTCTCCCGGAGCCAAGTATAAATTATTCGGCTCAATCTTTCTGCCATCCTCTCCTAACGAGACATTCATACTTAGTATCCTTTGCCAGTTGGAAGCCATATCCTCCAGTGCCCATGACGGCCCATGTTGTATCACGAAAATCGCTGCGTTTTCAATCGAAGGCATCGATTTAAAAAGTTTTATTAAAGTCTGTGGTCCGCCTGAACTGGCCGCAATGCATATTGCGGAGAACGGTGCATGGCTATCAGGTATAAGTTGAGGTATCTCAGTCACCAAAGGAGGCTTTTGATAAAACCTTGAAAACAATTCGTTAAGTTTGTTAAGAATATCAATTAATTTATAAGGTTTAGTCAAAAAATCGTCCGCTCCTGATTCAAGAGCATGATTCCTTGCGTCAGGTGAGGTTAAAGCAGTGAGAACAACAATAATGGGTGCAGGATTTATGCTTCGTCGTACTTTTCTTATTAACTCTATACCATCCATCTGAGGCATCATCCAGTCAGTTAGCAGAGCATCATACTTATTTTTCAGAAGCTCGTTATATGCTTTAAGTCCGTTAGACGCTAGTTCCACTGAATATCCGTCTTTTACGAGTATTTTCATAAGCAGGTTTGCACTCGCCGCGTCATCTTCCGCGACCAGAACTTTCCGTTCTTTCATAAAATCTCCTTTAAGTACTTCTATTCTTCTTTTAAGAAACTTGAATTTAAAAGTACATGTTTTTGTTATTCAAGTTTCTTTTATATGGTTTATCCGCCCTGCGGGCGGATTGGGTGACTTCTGAGAAACTAAATTTCATAATATCACATTTTATTGTTTATTTTAGTTTCTTCTGGATTTGTCCCCGCTCACTGAGCGAAACCGCCCTGCGGGCGGGATGAGTTCGCTG
>CAZVYR010000252.1:0-6219 GCA_964631555.1 uncultured Leptospirales bacterium | reverse complement strand
CAGAATCAAAATGTCTTGATGAAATAATCATAACTGATCCGACTTACGATTTCCAGTACAGATTTGAATCAATAGAATCGAATAAATCGACTGATACAAGCGTTTCAAGAAGTGCAGGTGTACAGGGTACAGCATCTGGACTAACAGTTGATTTGCAAACTTCAGTAAATTACGCTAGCGGAGTAAAAGAATTCTATCATCATATTTACGTTGAAATAAATATGGACACTTATTATGCTTCTGTTGACGAAGCCAGGACCAGGATGGGTAATTCGGCAGCTCAGCTTCTCAGGAATAACGATATTCCGGGATTTTTCAGCAGTTGCGGTTCATATTATGTAAGGTCACTCGGCAGGAACGCGAAATTCGTCTCGGTTTTCACATATTCCGATAAATCGCAAACTAGAGATTTCGGGTTTGAAGCCGCACTTGAAATGGAGATCAAAGGTTTCGGGGTTTCGAGTGGTGTAAGCTCTTCGGTGAAATCGGCAGCAGGAGAAAAAAAGCTGACTATTACTGCCCAGGCGTGGGGACTCGGAAAGAACGAGGGTGCAACTCTTATCTCTTATGATATTGAGACATTTAAAGCGGCAATAAAGGACGCGTTTATTTCAATGCAGAATCCCATGACCGGCAAAGTCAGGACTATGGAAATTGTACCCTGGGTTGAAAATACCGAATTTCAGAACCTGGTGCAGCTTGAAAAGGAAGTAATTGACCCTAAAACGAATAAAACAATGCTTTTATACATGAAAAAGCAGATTTTAAATGAAAATGCCGAATATCTTGCTGAAATAGAACGTGCTGATCGAAATATGATGAATATCTATTATAAAGCAAAGATATGCAGGCAGACAATTGATGCCAACTATTTTAAAGACGGTGCATTGCATCCAGCGTATCAGGCTGCTGAAGTAGTAAATAATAAGTTTCCGAATGAAAAGAAGACACTTAAAGAGCTCAGTGATCTTGTTTCGAATGAAAAAGTTGAAGAGATTCTTAAAAATGAAGAACAATTCATGTACGCCAGTGGAGGTGCAAATGAATGTATCACTGCTCTGCTTGAATCAGGTATGTTTGTTAAAAGCTACCGGGATATTGAAGTATGCAAGAATTTAAGAGGAAAATTGTCCGCAGTAATAAGCCAGGATATAGATAATTACTGTATGCCTCAAATAGCCAAGCCCCCACAACCGGAACCTACACCGCCTGCGCCTGCAGCGGCAACTGGTACAGGGGCAGGTACAGGAACCCCATAGGGCAATTAAAAATCACGGGATTATCATGTTTATCCGGAGTGTTTTTTGTTAACTTTTATAAATCATGTATAATTTTATCAGGACATGCTAAAATATCTTATCAAACCAGGCAGTATAATCAATACGATATTATTGATTAGTCCCGTGATTTTAATACTGTTTTTTTTCAATTCTACTACCTTCGGTGAAACAAAATTAATAACAGATAACAGGATAGATAATCTGAACGGTTTTCCAAGCATTGGAAGGGGTTACAATCTTCAAAGCAATAATCTTCAGTCCATGTGCTTTCAGTCTATTACCAAAACAAAACCTACCTTTGATCTTGATTATGATATTGTGGAAATATCGGAAGATTTTTTTAATGCTATTCCCGAAACCGGCAAGAAAAGGCTCGGGATGACAAATCTTCAATCTTTTGTAAGAAAATATTATAAAGAAGAAGAGCAGGATGGGCTTCAGAAATATAGCTTGAAAAACCTTCTGGTCAAGGTGGAAATAAGAAGCTATTATTACGCTCTTGATGAAACACATTCCAAGCTAAGCGAAAGCGCCAAGGAATTGCTGCGTAAAGAACAATATGTGACTTTTTTTAATAGCTGCGGTTATCATTATGTAAGGTCTGTAGGTAGTTTTTCCACGTACCTGGCCTTACTTCAATATAAGCTCTCAGGAAATAAACTTGAAGACAAGGCTTTTGAGAACCGGCTTGAAAAAGGCCTGTTTAATTTCAGCGGCGGAAAGACCGTAGAGAAAGGATTTAATGTTGATGCTGATCAACGCGGTTTGAGAGTATTTGTTCAGGCAGTAGGTTTGTCAAAAGGAAATATGGTCAATCTTGTCCCTGTTGATATTGATCAGTTCAGAAAGACTGTACAGGACGCTGTACTATTGATGCAGGATCCTAATTCCGGTGTAATTGCTTATATGGAAATTGTTCCATGGGTGGAAAATCCGGAGCTGACAGCGTTTATTTCTAAAGAAGCGCGAGATGCCGGTGATCAGTTTATTAAGATTCAGAGGCTCGAAGCCAATTCCGGGGTCATTACTGAAATTAATCGGATTAGCAATGCGCAGATCGAGCAATTTTATATTGCTACAATGTGCCAGAAAATTCTTTTTAAAAATTATATTGATAAGAAAAACAGGGAATTTTATGAAAACATTACAGGTAAGGTAGATAGTTCTTCAACTATTCTTTTTCTTACTGATATTATTGAACAAAAACTTTTCAGCTATGATCTTGAGAAGACTTTATTTTATAACCTCGAAAATGAAAACAAAAAAGAAGTTTATATTTCCTTAAGGGAATTTATTGAATATTTTGCCAAACATCCACCTGAGAAACTATTTGAAGAGAATAAAAAGTATCTATATGGTGACGAAAAAGATCCGGGCGCATTAGATTGTATCAATAGGCTGTATAATGGCGGCCTTGATAAGATGGACTTCAGGAAAGTACCTACCTGTGTAAATGCCATTAAATATATTGTATCCGATACCAGCTTTATGGATCAGTATTGTCTGCCAAAACCCGCGAAGCTTGTTTACATGGAAGATGAATCTGATAAAAAACAGGAGCCTGAAAAATCGAGCTCTGATGCCGTACATGAAAAAGATGACTGGAAAAAGCTAAACACTGATAAACCGAAATCTTTTGAGGAACTTGGAACAAAAGAAGAGAATAAAAAACCGGATATTGAAAATAAGCCTGATAATAAAACAGAAGAAAAGCCCGGGGAGCCCGCCCAACCTCAGAGTCTTGAAGATTTGGGGACTGAGTAATCAGGAGTGTAAACCGGACAGGCTTTTGTTTTAGAGTTTACCGCCGAATCCATTAAAGTAACGGGTTTTAATAATAGATGATTGTTTTAAAAAATGAAATTATTTTTCGCAGAGAGAAATTTTTGTGTTTAACGTCAGGTTAAATCTCTTTTTTATACTATGCTTTTTACTTTCCTCAACTTATTGTTCTACATCCAAATATAACTGGAAAAATGGTCTACACCCGGATCCTGAATTACCGCTTGTCTTTGATAAAAGAAATCTTTTAGGCACCGGGCTCAGAAATACAGATACAGGGTATTATGCCAAAACCTGTATGTCCAAGCTCGAGAGCAATGTTTCCGGCGGTGTTTTGAATATTGAGTTTCAAAAGATCGATGATAGTTATGTAAGTAAAAATCTACCGCTTGATCATTTTATCGCGGAAAGTATGGAAAGGACCAGGAGGTATAATCCCGGCACGAATAAACCGGCATCTTTCATTCTTTCCATTACAGTCAATGACCGTATATCAACAATTCGCGAAGATTCGATCGAATTAAGAGAAGATGTTAAGGAAATTATTAACAAGAAAGATAAAGACAGATTTTTCAGGACATGCGGTACGGATTTTGTACATAGTGTTGTTTTTGATTCTGAAATAGACTTGTTTGTATCATATTATCCCCGATCGGCTGATGAATCTAAGATGTTTGAAGACAAAATAAAAAAAAGGATCAATAACCGGAAAAATGACATTATGCAGATAAATATTTTCAATGAACTTGATTTTGCGTCAGACACTTTTTTTTCTCTTCAGGTCAATTCCGGTACCTTATTTGAGCCGGTAGAGTTTCCGCTTACTGAGTTTCACGGAACAAAGATCGATGCTTTTTTAAACAAATTTTTATTTTCTGTTATTAACTCAAATCAGGGAAGAATTAAAAAGTTTTATCAATGCCCATGGTTATGCCTTGAACAGGCAAGAGGCCTTGTATCTGAAGAAAAGAGTTTAAATGAAGTGAAATATTCAGAAGAATCCGTATTCAAGTCTCTGCAGCTTCTTGAAAATTCAATTAGGCAGTTCAGGATAAGGCATAAACAGGCGGAAATACTTGCTAAAAAGAATACGGGACAGGAAGTGCAGAAATGTTACGCGTTAATGAATGAAGTCGCCGGTGCACTGGATTGGGATGCGTATTACAGGTGCAGGGCACAGTCTGAGGCAAATAATTCGGTTGATCTTGAAACACTGCCTGACTGCAGCTCTATTACGGAAGGGATTAGAAGGTTGAACTCTAATACAGACTGTTTTAAGATTGAGAGCAGCGATGTCCAGGGGACCGGGTTTTACAATGATGCAACTTATCTTCCTGTTGAGCTTGTTGACCGTGTTGTGAAAGATCCGTTATCGATTTATCACAAGGAGACTGCTTATCGTTTTTCCGATAAATATCAACTTGAAGATATTCCTGAAGCTGTAAAGCTGGGGCAGGGTATGGACAGGTATGCCGGGCTTTACAAGGATAATTGTATCGTTGAAAAGACGATGCATTATTTTAAACCTGATACCGGCAGTGATATCAATATTACAAATGACTATTATCCTTTTTCGTTCAGGGAGTGGCCAAGGATAAAAAAGATTGTCCTTTTCTGGAAAGATTCGCCTAAGAGGATTTTGTACAGAGGCTCCTTTGAGGTCGAAGGATATTCCGGAAAGCTGCTTCCTGATTTTGAGATAACAGAAGAGGCGAAAAAACTGGCTGTATCCAATATTTCCGGATTTTATAAGAAATACGGTACACACTATGTAAGCCAGCTTATAAACAGAAGAGGGTTCGTTTATTATTTTTCTCTCGGGTCTCCGGAAGATAAGGATATAAAGGTAATCCCGTTTGGTATGGCTGAACCTCAGGTTGGAACAATGCCCGGTAGAATAATGTCCGGTATTCCTGGTATGGGAAAATCCGGTTGCTGTCTTTTACCTGGATTTCTGAATATATTCGATTCTAAAGATAAAACCCCGGATGTTCTCAAGCCGAAAACAGTTAAGGAATTCTTTGATAATAAAGACAGGATAATTCGGTTGTTTGAAGATGACAGTAATGCAGTACCTGCGCGTATTGGTCTTGAGCCGTGGAGTGAATATTTGTTAAATAAGGGAATATTGAAACCTCATCAGCTTGATTTAAATTAAATTCTTCCTGCAAAATAAAAAATGTATAATAATAGAATACAAAAACAGTTCATCTTGATTTTCCTGGTTTCATTATTGATGCACTATTGTTCTAGTCCTGAAAAGAAGGAAGATGTCGGGCTTGTTGACTCTTCGATTAAAGATACGCAAAATTTTCTTGAGAGCCTGGGACAAAAATATACTGAAGAGGAATTGGTAAATCTCACAAATCTTAATCTTTCCAATACAAGGATTAAAGACAAGGATTTTATCAGACTTAAGACTCTTAATAACCTGAAGATTTTAAAACTAAACGGAACAGGAATTACGGGTAAGGGTCTTGAGGAACTTGCAGTGTTAAAAAACCTGGAATATATTGATCTTTCGGAATCTTCTATAAATGATAGTGGTTTAAGCAGCCTGTTATTCCTAAAACAGTTGAGCGGGATAAATCTCGCAGGGACTAAAGTTTCTGAGAAGGGCCTCAGTTATTTAAAAAATTTTACTGGTCTTAAAGAGCTCGATCTTTCAGGAATATCGATACAGGATCCTTCTCTGATTTATATTAGTGGTCTAATAAAGCTTGAGAAGCTGGATTTAAAGAATACGGGTATTACTGATAACGGCCTTATGCATTTGCAGGGTTTGAGTTTGCTGAACTACCTTGATTTGTCGGGCACTCAGGTCAGGGGCAATGGCCTTGAATATTTCAGGGAAAGGTCTGATTTAAAGACACTTCTGCTGGCAAATTCGGGAGTAACCGACAGTGATCTGGAAGAGATACGGTACTTAAAAGGAATAGAATATCTCGATCTTTCTAATACAGGAGTTACAAATGCCTGTCTTGAATATCTTAAGGATATTGACAACCTGCAGTATCTTGATCTTGCGAATACGAAGATCACAGGTCAGGGATTCTCTTACTTTTTTGAATTTAAAAACCTTAGATATCTTTCAATAAACGGTATTTCCACAACATACGCGGATTTTATGCGGCTTAAAATGGCACTTCCCGGCGTA
>CAZVYR010000251.1:0-6266 GCA_964631555.1 uncultured Leptospirales bacterium | reverse complement strand
GATAAAAGCTCTGTCCTGCCCGACTTGTATTCCAGCCTGACTTTATCATTCATAAAAACATATTCGCTCAGATCATGGCTGACAGGATGGAACCAGGCTGATTTCCCGTTCGAAGAATGTACCTTTAAAAGATAATACTTGTTGTTTTCATCCGTGAAGATCAGGTATAGATAACCTTTATATATCAGGTGAAGAAACGATTTGCCCGGGATGAACCATTCAGTTACACCGCTTTCTTTTTGTATGGCAATGAACTGACCGTTTAGCTCCCCTGAATCACAGGCAATATAATACCTCCTGGCATCTTCAACAATGTCGGAGATAACCTTTATCTCGTATAACTTCTTGACCCACAGCTTCTTACTGCTGTCAAACCTCGACTGGCACAACAGTACCGAAGTCTCAAGGTCAAAGCGCAGGACAGCGTCTTCCATCTCAAAGGATTGAACATTTATATTCTTTCCCATTGACAATCCTGAATAATAGAGTTATTGCATTTCTCATAAAATATAAGGTCAGTTATACAACAAGTCTTCTGAGTAACTAAATTTCAAAATAATATATCTTATAGCTTTTGTTAGTTATTTTAAAATTTGTTCCCGTCCTGCGGACGGGATGGGTTGCATATAAATAGTTTTTCTATATACCGGCTATATATATGAACCTATCTTTTGACCCATCCTGAGCGTCCGGCCTGTTTCAATACCTGCGAACCCGATCATGTCCTTCTGAAAGAGAACAATAACAGTGGAACCTATATGAAAAATCCCGAGTTCCGCGCCTTTTTCTATAAACGGCTGTTTGCCCCGGGGAAAAGAATATTCCCGATGTCTCTTAATAAATTTATTTGTCACTGTATCCGAATAGCTAAGACTTATTCTGCCCACATTCATGGCCCCTATCTTGCAGACAGCAGTAAGCCCCTTCTCATTTCTTATAAAGGTCATTACCCTCTCGTTCTTTGTGAATATCCCCTTAATGCCATTTACAATAAAATCCCTGACCGGGAAAAGTGTGCCCGGCACATAATGGTAGCCTGTTATATTTCCGCTTACTGGTGAATGTATCCTGTGATAGTCGGCCGGCGAAAGATAAAGAGTAATAAAAGAGCCGTGCATGAATTCATCCGCCATACCTGACGGAACAAGATCATGCACACTGAAGTCGATGCCCTTTGCCTGTATAATGCTGAAATTATTTATAATACCAAATTGATCGATCCTCGCGTCAACAGGGGATACAATTGAATCTTTATGATTATCAATAACATGTACGCCTGTTTTAAGCTTTCTTGTAAAGAACTGATCGAAGCTCCTGAATCCCGGTTCCGGGTATTCTATTTCATCAGTGTTTACTCCATACGCCTTACAAAAACGGTTAAAAATGAAATCAAGGGAAAAGGACGGGAAATGGATCATAGAAAGATAACCGGCCAGCCTGGAGATAAATCCTTTGGGTATGAGCCTGAAAAAAAATAAAGTGAATGATATGCCTCTCATACAAAATACCGTGTTCAATAATATCAGGCAAAAAACAGCATAATTATGCTCCGTAAACTGTGAAAACTCCCATGCTGTTCCTGCATTCCGGAACATATACCCCATAAATACTCATGTCAAGAATATAAAATTCCAGCCTATCTCACAGTCTGCCGGCCTGGACATCAAGCCTGTTAATGAAGTTCTGCATATGCTCCGGCAAAGGAACTTCAAAACGCATTCTCTCGTGCGACTCCGGGTGATCAAACTCAAGATAGACCGAAGCAAGCAAAAGATAGGGAACCTTATACTTTGCCCATTTCTTGGAATATACAGGGTCTCCCACAATCGGATTCCCTGCCGACGAGAGATGCACCCTTATCTGGTGAGTCCTGCCCGTATGCAGAGTGATGCTCAGCAAAGAATAAATCCCTATGGGAGTGTTCCATATCCTTTCAAGATGATACTCGGTCAGCGACTCCCTGCCGTCCTCCCTTACAGTCATCTTATGCCTATATTTCGGATGCCTCCCGATCGGGCTGTCTATTATCCCGCGCTCCGAATCCGGCTTTTCCGCAACAATCCCTGCATATCTTTTAAGGACTCTCCTTTCGGAAAAATCATCACTAAGATTCTTATGCGCAGCGTCGTTCTTCGCGATTATCATCAAACCGCTCGTATCCTTGTCAAGCCTGTGCACTATCCCCGGACGAATCACACCACCTATGGACGAAAGCTCCCTGAGATGAAAAAGCAAAGCATTTACCAGGGTGTGGTCCCAGTTGCCCGGTCCCGGATGCACCACAAGACCGGGCTGCTTGTTAATGACCGCAATCGAATCATCCTCATAAATAATTTCAACAGCAATATCCTGAGGAACCAGGGTCAGTGTTTCAGGTTCAGGTATATTTATTACAATAATATCATCCAGCTTTACTTTATAGTTCTGCTTTATCTCATTATCATTTACTATAATATTCTTTCCCCTGATCAGTTTTTGAATATAAGTCCTTGAAAACCCGGCCTCAAGCGAACCGGTAAGAAACCTGTCAATACGCTCCAGGTGGTACTCCTCAGGTACAGTAACTTCGATCTTTTTGGCAGACATAAATTATCCGTGAAATTAATTTACATACAGTCTTTATATAGTTGATGCTTAAGCATAATTGTCAACATTGATTTGATAATCCCGTTATATAAATCCTTCACATCGCGGTTTAATTTTCAGTGAACACCCACCCATACAGAAGACAGAATCCAGTAGTAACGTAAGGCTGTGCCTCTGATTATGTGTCTGTAAGTGAGAGGGAATAAAGAACGAGAATAATTTCAAAACAAGGGGTTATAATACCTGATAAATAAACATACAGGGCGTTTAAAAACCTGTCCCGGGTGATCCGACAACACCTTTGCCTTCTAAATCCTGTTTTTTAGGATGATCTTTACCAGGTATTATCTTTATATGAGGTATATGTGCGATTAACTTCGACGAAATGTCCTCCCTGTAACGCTTTACAAGGTAATAAGTAACTTTATAAATAACGAAAGAACCGATAACAGCATACGGTATAGAACCAAGAAAAAGCGGCTTCCCGATCTTTAACATGATCAGCGCAAGTTCCTTGAAAGAAGCCCAGAACCCTGCATCAAGCATCCCCTGCCACAGATCGGAGAAGCGGTCATAGCTCATCGGAGTCTTAAATCTGAATATATGATCCCCGAGCCAGATACCAGTGTGATAACACAAAAAATAATAAGGAATTATCGTAAAATAATTCGTGATCCATGTCAGGCTTAGACTTATAGGGAGATTGAAACGCCATCTTTTGGAAAACTTGGAGATCGACCATAAAAAACCAATCAGGGGCATCTGGAAACCGAAAGTGGGAGTCAGCGCGATAAAAGTGCCGACAGTAACACTTCGGGCCAGCTTGGCAGTGGATATTTTGCTGTGCAGAACAGATTTTATTCTTGATCTTAAATCAGACCAGATGCTTCTTATCTTCATTATCATACCAAATAATACCAAATAACTATCAATATCTACTAATCAGCATACACCTGATCTAATTAAATAAAAGATTTAAAAAATATTCTACAAAATAATTATTAAATTTTAAAAAATCTCTTAAAAAAAGCTGATTCCGGGGATGCGGACAGAACGTAAGTTGTCTTTTATTTAACAAAGGGATATTACGTCAATATAAAAAAAGTACAGAAAGGGGGAAAAATAGTGCTTTCGCGCTATAGTATTTCAAAATTACCGGCACTGCATTATTTAAAAAACGGCAGGACTGAGCTCCGGCATCAGAGCTCAGCTACATTCTCAAACCGGACCTTTTCTCCATTCATTACATCTTCGTAATAATCTCCCGAAATTTCCTCATCCTCTCCGGTAAACTCATCCGGTTCAGACTCTTCATCCAGGGGTATTTCCTCCAGTCCATTATCAGGCACCGGTTTCTGTATCTTTGATGACTTCTGCGTATTAGGTAATTTCTTAGTCTCGATACGGAAGAGAAGTTCCTTGGTACTCATTTCTTCCCAGTTCCTGGCTACCGGGGCATACTTTCCGTACGGATATTGCTGCAGGTATATCTGGAATTCCCTGGCAGCAAGATCAAATCTCTTGCTGCTAAAATATGAATACCCTTTTTTTATCCTGGCATCTTCGTCTTTATGATAATACCCGTTTGTTAAAGTCCTGTTAAAAAATGAAATAGCTTTATCAAACTGCCCCATAGCATAATAGCACTCCCCTGTCCAGTAAAGTGCATTTTCGCTCTTTTTATCGTACGGAAAATTCCTTAAGATCCTGTTAAAATATGAAATAGCAGCAGCATATCTTCCGTTACGGAACGCGTTTAAAGCACTATTGTAAGCCTGTTCCTTGAAAGCATTCTTAACATCACTGGTGTACTGGCTTACAGCACCATAATACTTGAGAAAATACTCATACAAATCATATGCTTCATTATCATTGCCCATCCACTTAAGCGCCCTGGCTTTGCCTATTATCGCGTCTTCATTGCTGCCGTACTCCGAAAGCGCAATATCAAACATCTGTTTCGCTTTCCGGTAATCCCTTAATTTCAGGTAAGTATGGCCCAGTTCCGAATATACCCTGCTTCTGAATTCTTTGTTATAGTTAGTACTAAGCAGGCCGTACAACTGGTTTAATGCTTCATCGGAATATTGCTTCAGCACCTTGATATGGGCCAGCCTTATCAATATCTCCTTTCTGAAATTCGCACTAAGGTTCCTGTTATTTTTTAATACATATATGTATTTAAGATATGCCAGCCTGTGAAGGCCGAGGTTTTCATAACATCTTCCTATATAATAATAAGCATTATCCGCGTAGCTCGACTCCGGATACTTTACTATGACCTTTGTAAACAGATCTATCGCATTGTTTATAGATGCCCTGTCCCCGCGCTCATAGACGATCCTGCCCTCAAGTATCAGCTCCTTTGCCGCTCTGTCGGGTCTGATATACTCGTCATAATACATGAAGACCCCGACTCCAAGAGCAATAAGGATAAGGCCGATTACAATTGTTTTAACTTTCATATAATAATACCCCTGGTATAACTTCTATCGGTTAAAACACGAACGATATTAATCAATAAAATTCCCCGGCATACAGCCGGTTATTTCCCGCCGTTTGAGATCCTTAACAGGGCATATTCCCTCCAGAACCTGGCCTCTTCAGGATAAAACTGATTTACATCCCTAAGCACCAGGTAATCAACTGCTTCCCTGTATCTCTTCAGCTCTATAAGGCTTCTGCCTATGAACAGCCTTGCTTTGGCTATTTCATTTTTATCGTTTGAATTTCTGACAAAATGTTCAAGTTTCTTTAATCCCGCGGCATATCTTTCTGTTAAATAATAATTCTTAAGTATAGAGTCAACATCCGATAACTTTTCTCTTTCAATTGTTTTGCCCGGCCTTTCCGGTTCCTCAGGCCTCTTCGGCTTTTCCGTTATTGCCGGTTTTTCGGGCATTACCCGTTTTTCGGGTAAAAATTCATCAACCGGCTTTCCCGGTTCCCCGGGCTGCCTCCCTTTTATTTCAATCCCGTGTGAAGTAACATTTACGCCGGGCTCCGGGGAAAACTCCTTCAGGTCTCTTGATTCAGGTGCAATAGCGTAATAATACATGCCCGGCACCAGGTTCCTGTCGGTATATTCAAGATCATTGATATTTATATAACCTGCTATGTCGGCATTTTCCAGATCAGTAGTACTTGTAATTCTGCTGTTCTTTCTCAAAATTATATAATTCTTATCACCCAGAGTGCCGTTTATTTTCCATGATAATTCAATATCATTCCCCTCAGTATTAGCTGTGAATGAAAGCAGGTGTATGGGTCCTCCCAGGATTACCGGTTCGGTCGTATAATTTCGATCCATTACCAGCTCATTTAATACCCTTCCGTCCGTAAGCTTTGTAAGCACCGCGTAATAATAATTACCCTCAGCCGTAATTTTATCCGTAAAAGAAGTTATATTCCCCGGCACCCTGCCTGCAAAAGCAGATAATCCGATCCTTTCCGTACTGGATATAGCGCCTGAATAGCTGTAAATCAAATATTCGGCAACGTCGGTGCTGGTCTTATCCCAGCTTACTCTTATTCCGCCTTCCACAGGTCTTGCCGAAATATTTACTACAGGCACCGGAACATCCAGAGAAATATATACACCGGACAAAGTATAGCTCTGGTCCGGAACAAGATTCAAATCCTCATTCCCGTTTATATCCTTAGTGGTTACCGCGTAATAA
>CAZVYR010000250.1:0-6298 GCA_964631555.1 uncultured Leptospirales bacterium | reverse complement strand
TGGTCGCCCGATATCTCCGGTTATGGCAGGCCTTCTTGCTGCAGCAGGGCATAGTTCTGTTCCCGTATTCCGGAATGCTGTTGTCGGCATTATCGGGACAGGCGATGAGATCGTTGAACCGGGCAAACCGCTTACCGGGGGCAGACTCTATGCAAGCAATATCATTACGCTGGCGGCATGGTGCAGTAAATATAAGATGAAGACCAGCATGGAAATCGTAAAGGACGACCACAGCAGCATTTCGAATGTTATAAAAAGAATGTCGGATAAAACAGACGCTGTGATAACAAGCGGAGGGGCATGGACAGGTGATCATGATATACTGGGGCATGTGCTTAAGGAGCTTGGATGGCAAAAGGTATTTCACCGGATACGAATGGGGCCGGGCAAAGCTATCGGCTTCGGCATGCTGAATAATAAGCCTGTATTTGTTTTACCCGGCGCACCGCCTTCAAACTTAATGGGATTCCTTCAGATCGCTTTGCCGGGCCTCCTCACTCTGTCAGGTTACAAAAGTCCGGGGCTCCCGAGAATCAATGCCAGGCTTGCTCATGAGATCAGCGAATGTGATCGCGAATGGACCGACTTTTTCTTCGGCACTCTCAAATTCAATGACGACCTGCCCGTATTTTATTCTATGGATAAACGCAGCCGCCTGTCTTCGGTAGCTGAAGCATCTGCGGTTGCATCAATACCCGAAGGCCGGGATTATCTTCCTGAAGGATCGGTGATTTCCGTTCAATTGCTGGATCATACGATCCCGGGATACTAATGAGAATTCAATAAGCTTATGTTCGATTATGATATAATATAAAATTAATTATCCAGCTTGGCTGATACTTAAGACGGATACTGAAAAATATGTATAAGCTATCTCAAAATCTGCTATTTAACTTATATAAAAATTATTATTCGGGTGTTGCCCTGAGAACCATAAATTCAATTTAAATTTCCTGCAGAACTCGGACAAATACTTGGAAAAACTCAAACAGTCCTCGGAAATTTAAATTGAATTTATGGTTCTCCGTATATCAATAATATTTTTTTCAAGGAAAAGGAGAGACATCGTGACAAAAACAAACAGGCAAACAGAACATATTGAGCAATTAAAAAGTCTGTATTCCAAAGAGGATGAAAGATTGCAGGGAGAGGGCGCATGGAAGAAATTCCCATTCTTCTGGTTCATCTTGTTTTTATCATACAAATGTACCAGAAGATGCAACTATTGTTATGCATTTAACCAGGTCGGTGATGATAATAAAACGGAAATGGATGATGATACTTTTTCAAGATTACTGGAGTGGATACCGGAAGTATGGAGGACAAATAACGTTAAAGTAAACACTATCGGTTTTCTCGGTGGTGAACCATTACTGAGGACGGACAGAATAAAAAGAATAATGGATTTTGTTTATGGAAATACGGATGGTATGCAGGGATTTCTTTATACGAATGGGGATTTAATTGATTCTGTAAACTGGGACGATCTTGAGTATATTCAGTGGATAACAACCAATATTACGGATATAAGCATTGAAGAATTATCAAGAAGAATGAGTATTATCAAAGAGAGATCGAATGTCAAAGGCCAGACTATTGTAGCAACCCTTGATGAGTATAATTTGAACAGGGTTCTTGATATTACCAGGTTCGGCCTGGAAAACGGATACCGTTTAAGGTATCAAAAAGAATTATTCAGGGAGCTTGATCCCGAATTCAGGGACGGTTTGCTGAAGAAGTATCACGAGTTATGCGATATGCTGGAGAATTATATTGTTAAAGGATATGACGTTCATACTACTTTTTTACTGGATACCCTGATTCCTTTGTGGGATATTGATTCTTCCCCGTATCCCTGCGGGAGAAGGCTCGCGGTGGTATTCCCGGACGGTTCGGTAGGGCCGTGTATAAGAGATCATTCGTTCAAATCAGGGACAATATTTGACTCGGAACCTTTAAGCACGATCCAGTGTGACACATTCCATTATGGTACAGCAGAGCCGGACATTCCGGATGAATGCAGGGAATGTGGATCAAAAACTATATGCCAGGGAGGGTGTCCGCATGACAAACTGCTGATGACCGGCAGCAGGTCTGGAAGATCAGTTGTCTGCGGGATTCATAAAGAGATCATTCCGAGATTAAGGCACCTGGAAACATTAAAAAAATCATAATATCCTGTCTGGCCTTGTAGCTAAGATAGCTTATCTTATCGCCAAATTAGTTTAATTTTAATAAATTTCAAGGCAACAGGACATTGCCTTAGCCGCAAAGGACACGGATGGACTATTTGCGGCGTGAAATTTATTAAAATTAAACTAATTTGGCGATTCAGCAATAAATTGGATAATACAAAGTCAGCCAGGATAAGCAATTTAAAATATGATATTGTTTTTACCGTTGAATACAAAAAACTTATCTTTTTCCGCGTTTCCGATCATGGTGAGGTTGTATTTTTTCGCGAGATCGTAACTGACGTCAGTAGTGGTTGCTCTTGAGACAAGTACCGGAACGGACGAATTTAATATTTTATATACTATCTCACTGGCAAGCCTGCCTGTGAGAAATATTATTTTATCGCTTAAATCCACATTGTTCTTCAAGGCAAAGCCTATAATTTTATCAATAGCGTTATGTCTTCCTATATCATCCAGGAATAATAATTCTTCGCCTTCGACATTATATAAACAGGCACTATGTACCCCATGTGTAGTCTGATGGAGTGTTGATTTATTCAAAAACTCATTTGCTTTTTCAATTATCATATCAGCATGTACTTTCACTGATCCCCCGGATGCTGTGATGCCGGGGATCAGACCTTTGTTTCTGACTGTGCCGGAGGATATAATATTTATGACGTCCTTATCAGCCTGCAAGGGATTTTTCGTATCGATAAAACAATTCCTGTTGTCTTTATCAATGTTTATCCTTTTTATATCGCTGCTTTGTTTTATTAATCCCTCGTAATAAAGATGACCCATCACAAGGTATTCAAGATTTGCAGGCGAGCATGCAATTGTCGAATATTGCCTGCCGTTTATGAATATGTTGATGCTGTGTTCTTTTACGATCTTAATCTTAAGTTGAGTAAGTTTTTTCGCGGAATATTGATGGACTTTTACTGTTATGTATTCTTTGATTTTCATAGTTTCTTATGTTATAGCCAATGTAAGATTTGTACTTCAGATATGCTGCAGGATGATCATGCTTCCGACACACAGGCCACCCCCATGAGCCCTTCAACAGGCTTTTATGACCTTAACAGACAATATGGAACATCTTATCCCCTTATTTCTTTCTTAAAGGGTCTTTTTTAGTCTTAACGATTTGTCAACATTAAAAAAATATTCGCTTATTAATTTGACGTTTTCCGGTCGATATACCGCGGTTTGTTTTCTGTTCAGTTTTCTATTCAGCTTCCGGTGTTCTTTGTCATCCGGCGTCGTTTATTATATCCCCTGTATCTGTTTTAATGCGCGATGCTCTTATTAACGACTTTGAAACGGAGGGGAAGCGGTTAAAGGATAAGGGTAAAAGGGCAGAGATAAAGAAACTTGCTGTTGTGAGGGTATCGCGTTAATGTTTTTTCCAAATTGTATTTTATTTCACGGCAACCTATATCATCACATGTTTTTTCATGCCTGGTTTGAAAAGTACCGCTTTTTTTCTTGACACGTAGTTACTATATAGCTATATTGTATCTATAATGTACTCAATTCTTAGATAAAGAATACTATCTTAGAGAGTAATTGTATAATACAACAATTAAGGCTTACTGGCCCCTGAACTCAAATCATTGAATTTTTTTAAGAAATAACTTCAGCAATTTCAGAAACTTACGTAATTTTGACCTTCATCCTATGGCTGAAGGCGGTTGTTACTTAAGTTCCTGCAGCCCATGATTTATAAAAAAAGACAGGTCATGGTAATGTAATCTAAGAGGCAAAAATGAGATACGCAGAGACAGGCTATAATCTGGAAATAGATTTAGCCACAGGTAACATTGAGAGGGTTGAAACAGACCCTAAATTGATGGAGCTTCATCTTGGCGGGCTTGGTACAAGTGTCAAAATACATTGGGACAGGGTACCACCCGAGGTAAAAGCGTTTGATCCTGAGAATCTTCTGATATTCAGCACCGGCCTTCTGATCGGCACACCTGCTTTTAGCGCAAATCGTACTATCGTTACATTCATTTCCCCTCAGACCGGCTTACTGGCATATCCGATGATGGGAGGATTCTGGTCAGCGGAGTTGAAATATGCGGGCTATGATAAAGTGATCTTCCGCAACAAGTCGCCTGAGTGGGTTTATATATGGATAAACGATGATAAAGTGGAAATTCGTGACGCTTCCCACCTAGTTGGGAAAGGCGCTATTGAGACCCAGGAACTTATCCGTCAGGAGCTAAATGATCCGAATGCCCAGGTGGCAGCTATAGGCCCGGCTGGTGAAAATAAGGTCTTTGTGGCTTCCATTGAGCAGTCAAGGTCAAGCGCCAGCAGGGGCGGAGGCGGCGCTGTTATGGGGGACAAAAAGATAAAGGCAGTGGCTGTCCGCGGGACAAAAGATGTGTATGTTGCCCGTGGTGCTGAATTTATGGAACATATGAAAGATATAACGGAATATATAAAATTCCGGAATGAAAATCCCCTTCCGGGAATAATGACAATTTTATCCGGGATCGGTTCTCCTGGAGAAATGAAACATACTGATGAAAAATGGCACACGGAAAGTTTCGCATGGGGAAATGCCCGCAGACGAAGGAAGGATTTCTGGACAAAGGACGTTGAAGAGAGCTGGAAGAAAACACAGTTAGAATCTACAAAGCGGCTTATCAGCTGTTTTAACTGTCCGACTCAATGCGGCGGATTGATCACTCATGAGGATGTCCCGTCGTATATGATGAAATGCTTCTCGAAACTTACTTACCTGATGGGTGCTTATGTAGATGAACTTGATTTTGGATATAGAATCGCCAAACATGCATTTGAATATGGAGTGGACTCATTTTCAACACCGCAGATTCTGGCCTTCGCTGTTGAACTCTATGAAGCCGGCATTCTGACAGACCAGGACTTTGCAGGGACGGACGATTATGAAGCCTGCCCGTCCGATAATGAGGGGAGGTTCTTCTGGCTGCTTGACAGGGTCGCCCGCAGACAAGGGATTGGAGATATTCTGGCCGATGGTGTTTACTGGGCTGCGCGCAAGATCGGCAAAGGGGCTGAAGAATTCGATCATAATACTATTAAAAAACACGAACAGATGAATATCAAGCTGGGAATGCTGGACCCTATGTATTATCTTATGTATGCTACCAACGAAAAAATAAGTATTACCCAGATGGAAGGGAACTGGCCCCAGGCCGCTTTTCCTTCTGTAGAAGACAGGGAAGCGTTTGTAAAGGACTGGCCGCAGCTTCCCGATGAAAAGTTCAAACAATACTTCCTGGAATGGGAACCGCGCGGTGAAAAAGCAAATCCATATTTCCCGACTGCTGAAATGTGCAGCGAAATTGTGGACTGGATGGAAATGCTTCACAATATAGACGATGCTCTTTGCCTGTGCGCGGGAATGGGGTCATTCTGTCTTAAACCTCCTTATCATATACATAATTATCCGAAACTGATCTCTGCTGCGACAGGAATGGATCTTGACGAAGCAGGGCTGAAAAAAATAGCCAACCGAAGCAGGAATCTGCACAGGGCGTTTAACCTCAGGAGAGGCATGACTAGGGCTGAGGAGAAACCGCCGGAAGACCACTGGAAGCATAGATTCCCGGAGTATGAAGAAAAGCTCCTGGATACATATTATGAATATAAGGGCTGGAATAAGGACGGTGTTCCTACAAAAGAGAGATTGCATGAACTGGATCTGGATTATGTGGCTGAAGACTTAGAAAAGAGAGGGATATTATAAAATGGCCAAAATCGTAAAGAAGATCAAGACTATCAAGATCGATGCTGATAAGTGCAATGGCTGCCGGACATGTGAAGTGGTTTGCTCTGCTTTTCACTCCGAACCCAAATACAGCGTTATTAATCCTGCAAGGTCCCGCATTCAGATAATTCGTCACCCGCTGAAGAATATATGGCTTCCGGTATTCGCGGGTGAATATGCTCCGGCCGAATGTATGGGCAGAGACAAGTATATTATTGACGGAAAGGAATATGATGAGTGCGCTTTTTGCAGAGCTTCATGCCCGTCCAGGGACTTGTTCAAGGAACCGGATTCCGGCCTTCCTCTTAAATGCGATATGTGCGAAAGCGATCCGCCACAGGAAAAGCCGCTTTGC
>CAZVYR010000249.1:0-6298 GCA_964631555.1 uncultured Leptospirales bacterium | reverse complement strand
ATGTACAGAGGCAGAAGTCTTACAGTTGTAAATGATTTTTCTACGGATGAGCAGTTATTCCTTTATGATAAGACCCGCGAACTGAAAGAGGCAATAAAAAATAAGAGCAACCTGGCTGGTTTTAAATTATCGGACAAGGATTACGGGATATATCTTATTTTCCTGGAAGACAGTACAAGAACAAAGGAATCCTTTGTCAACGCTGCCAAATTCCATGATGCCAAGGTAAATATATTTGATTCAGCTACGTCTTCCTTTAATAAAAAAGAGAGCATTACGGACACTATTAAAATGCTCTTCGGATACAGCGACAAGTCGCTCTTTATTATAAGGACAAAGCTTGAAGGTGTATGCAGGTGGCTCGAGACCGCTATTGGCGAATATGCGGACAGGATCGATTATCCGCGGCCGTCTTTTATCAATGCGGGCGACGGCAGGCATGAACATCCTACACAGGAATTTCTTGACGAGTTCAGCTTTCTTGAGCAGTCCGGATGGAACCGGGACAGTATTCACATTGCTCTTGTAGGAGATCTTTTTCACGGCAGGACTATTCATTCAAAAGCCGACGGTTTGAAGATATTTAAAGAAGTTCATGTTGATCTTGTAGCTCCGGAATTACTACAGATACCCCCGGATTACCTGGAAAAGATGAAGCAGCACGGTTATAAGCTTCATTTTTATGAATCGATTGAGGAATATTTATCCCAGAAAAATATTGCGAAGATCTGGTATTTCACACGGCTGCAACTGGAGCGTATGGGTGATCAGATACTGGATAAGGCCGACTATCTGAGGTCTGCGGTTACTTTTTCACAGAATTTCATGTCCCTCGTGCCACAGGACCTGCGTTTTTATCATCCTCTTCCCCGCGACAGGACGCAGCCGACTATCCCGCCATTCCTTGATTCGACTTCGTTCAATGCCTGGGACAGGCAGGCGGTTAACGGCTATTTTACGAGAATAATAGAGATCGGGATGCTTGCCGGGAAGTTCGGCGCGGATTTTATGAGTCCACCTGTAACTTCCGAATTTCCGGATGATTTTATAGAGGAAGCCGAGACCAATCCTAGCAAGAAATATGACTATAAGGTCGGGATCAAGCCTGTTGAGAACGGTATCGTTATCGATCATATCGGCAAGGGTCATGATATGAAAATTATCTGGGACCAGATCGATAAGATCAGGCATATAATGCGTCTTAACTGCAGAAGCTCTCATGGTGTGTACCAGTCTCATTCTGAGAAAGTATATAAGGGGATGATTTCTCTTCCGGATGTGCTTTCATTCGATAAGAAGCAGATCAAGATGCTGGCGGCAACCGCGCCCGGGTCCACTCTTAATATTATCAAGGACAGCCGCGTTTTGCATAAGTACAGGCTTCACATGCCGCCTAAAGTCTATAACTTCGAAGAGATATCCTGCAAAAATGAGAACTGCGTTTCCCATCCTTCACATCATGAGATGGTCTGGCCTGAATTTAACCGTGCTGACGAAACGCGTTTCATCTGCAAATACTGCGAGAAGATACACGAGTTTCAGGATATCTGGGACGTGTGATATGACCATCGAATTGTTTCAAAAGACGACTTGATAACGACTCTGAAACGGAGGGGAAGCGGGATCTTATGTGCGGGAGGTTTACACAAAAAAGCGAGAGGCCGGATATTCAGCTTGAATTTTATATTCAGGGCTGGAACGCGGAACCGGGCATTAGCTATAATATTGCTCCTTCTCAGAAAGCGGGTGTTATATTCAGGAATGACGGGGGAAATATTTACGATGAATTTCAATGGGGCCTGATCCCGCACTGGGCAAAGGAAAAGAAGAGCGCTTATAATATGATAAATGCCAAGGCTGAGACTGTCAGCCAGAAGCCTGCGTTTAAATATCCTTTCAGACACAGGCGCTGCCTTATACCCGCGTCAGGTTATTATGAATGGAAGAAAGAAGGGAATAAAAAAATCCCCTATTATATTTTTTTAAAGCATGACCCGCTGTTCAGTTTCGCAGGCCTGTATGATGAATGGGGGCCGGATAAAGATCAGAAAACCAGGACTTTCACTATTATAACTACTGAAGCGAATGAGCTGGTTGCCGGAATTCATGATAAACAGCGTATGCCTGTTATCATTCAAAAGACGGACAGGGATCTGTGGCTTAATCTTAATGACCGGGACTATAATGAAAAAAGCCTTCTGGAACTGCTGAAACCTTTTGAGGCAGAAATGATGAATGCTTACGAGGTATCCACATTCGTAAATTCACCCGGTAATAACTCGCCTGCATGTATTGAACCTATTGTGTGATGACCGCAATGTAATCCTGTTTGTTAAAAATAATATTCCTGGGAGGGTGAACCTTAATGAAAGCAGTAATAACCGGCGGACTGGGATTTGTGGGGTCCGCACTGGCTGACGAATTTACAGATGCAGGTATGAGCGTAAGTGTTATTGAAAGGAGAATTGCCGGTAAAAGGATACCTGACAGGATCACTGTTATTGAAGCTGATACTGCGTCAGAAGGGTCATGGCAGCAGGAGATCATAAAGAACGATATAATAGTTAACCTGGCAGGCGCGTCAATCTTTACGCGCTGGACCAGTGCAGCAAAGGCCGCGATATATGACAGCAGAATACTGACGACAAAGAATATTGTTCAGGCTTTGCAGGAAAAGCGGGATAAGAAATTCACACTTGTTAATGCGTCAGCCGTCGGGTATTATGGGTTTCACGGGGACGAGGTGCTTGACGAAAGCGCTGACCCGGGGGATGATTTTCTTGCGAAGGTGGCCCGCGACTGGGAGACGGAAGCCGGGAAAACGGAATCGAAGAATATCCGCGTTATACGATGCAGGTTCGGTATTGTGCTCGGGAGCAGCGGGGGCGCGCTTGGAATGATGAAGAGATTATTCGATCTGTATCTTGGCACGCGCCTTGGTAACGGCAGGCAATGGTTCTCGTGGATACATCTTGATGATCTGGTGTCCGCTATACGCTTTCTTGCTGTGAATCCGGATTTAAAGGGAGCGTTCAATTGTGCTGCACCGAACCCGGTTACTAATAGTGAGCTGATCCGTGCGCTGGGCAAAGTTTTGAAAAAGCCTGTGATATTCCCGTTTGCTCCTGCATTCGCGATTAAGATATTACTCGGCGAGTTCGGGAATATTCTGCTTAAGGGGCAAAGGGTTGTCCCAAAAAGGCTTATGGAATCGGGATTTGAATTCAGATATGCTGTTATGAATGAGGCTTTGGAGGCTGTGTTCGGGAAATAGAAAGACAGTTGAATTGTTTATTCGTCTTGAATGTCTTTTTCTGCTAACATTGTCATTTTATCGATTCAACGGTTTATTTTAGAATAAAATGTCGGCCAAGTTGAGTTATTTATTTCGCGGCTTTCCTTATCTCTTCTATCCGTTTCAATACCGGGGGATGCGAATACTTAAGAAATACCATGGCCGGGTGAGGGCTGAGATTGGAAAGGTTATCAACGCTTAATTTTTTTAGTGCGGATATCATGGATTCGGGTTTATTGCCTGTTTTGACTGCGTAGGCATCTGCTTCATATTCGTGTTTTCTTGAAAGGCAGTTAGCGAGTATGGATATTATTTCAGATACAGGAGCGTATATGAATCCGAAGAACACAAGGCTCGCGTAGATTGAGATGTTCTCCATGCTGAATGCCCGGAACAGGCCGGGATTGTTTATGAATAGCGATAATAGAAAGAACATTACCCCGGTTGTCAGTATTGTAATAATTATTGTTTTCAAGATGTGATTCTTTTTGTAATGCCCCATCTCATGGGCGAGTATTGAGACGAGTTCGTCAATAGTGTGTTTTTCTATTAAAGTATCGAACAGCACTATTCTTCTGAACCTTCCGAAGCCGGTAAAATATGCGTTCGACTTGGTTGAACGTTTTGAACCGTCCATTTTAAAAAGGCCTTTCATTTTGAAATTCTGCGAATCGGCATATTCCTTTACAGCATGAACAAGCTCTTCGTTATCAAGAGGGACGAACTTGTTGAAGATGGGCATAATGACTACAGGCGCAATGAAGCTTATGAAAAGCTGAAACGCAGTCAATGCTATCCAGCTATAAAGCCAGGCCCAGACCGGGAATTTATCAAAAAACCACAGAATACACACAAATACTATGCCTCCAAGGATCACACCTAAAAGAGCGCCTTTTATCATATCCAGTATATAGGTTTTGAGAGTTGTTTTGTTGAAGCCGTACCTGTTCTCTATTACAAAGGTATCGTATAAGTCAAAAGGGATATCGAGTACCTGGAGTATTATTACGAGAATGCCGGTGAATATGAGCCCTGTTATTATAGGGCCGAAGCTGAAACTTCGCGCTAACTGGTCTATGAAGTTAAATCCCCCGAAGAGTATTAAGGCAAGCGAAACCAGTGTGAAAAAGGTTTTGTTGACAAGGCCGGATACGGTATTGTCGCGCAGGTAGTACTGGGATTTTTTGTATCTTTCTTCATCATATGTGTCTTTAAATTCAGCAGGCAGTTCCGGTGATATATGTTTCAAATTCAGAAGCTCGATTATGAGTTCCAGCAGGTAGGTTCCGATTATTACAATAAGAATAAAGATTAAATAGCCGTTCATTATTGATCCTTTTTGTCTTTTAGATATGTCGTATTATTATTATAGGGTGCAACAACTGATTTTAGTCAATGAAAAATAAATAATTCTTGTTCAGTCAACGCCAGGCACATCATAAATTCAATATAAATTTCCTGCGGAACTCGAACAACCACTTGGAAGAACTCAAACAGTCCTCGGAAATTTATATTGAATTTATGATGCGCCCTTCCACGATAATCTGCTTTTAAGGGATCGGGTATCAGGGTTTTGCTGAAAATAAGACATGGTTAGTATTCTATACGGATAAGGAATCTATTCCGTTCCAGAAACGGAGGGGAATTGATTGACAAGCGGCAGGTTATGTTGCATACTCTGATTAAAGTTAGTAATCGCTATGCGGGATATATGGCCGGTTCATTTAATGATGATCCGGCTGCAGGATCAGCAGGGTGGTTGCGGTAATTACACAGGGATCGGGTATGGCAAAGGAGTTGATCTTATCAGGAATAGTGCAGGGTGTTTTTTGCAGGAAGTATTGCGGCGAAAATGCAAGGAGGCTTAAGCTCAGGGGATCGGCAACGAATTTAAGGGACGGCACTGTCAGGGTGATCATTGACAGCGATGAAGAAGACAGGATAGAAAGATATGTCGCTGCTTTAAAGGCTAATCCATTCGGTTTTACTTTTTACGGACGAATTGATGATGTGGGGGTTTCGGATTATTCGGGCCCGGTGCGCGGGGATTATGTTTTCTGATCCGGTTTTATAATAACGGGCTTTGGGATTTTCATTCTCCGGGCATATACTTTATAATTTCTGTTTAAAAACACGGTATCCATTTTCAGAAAATCCATATATTCCGTATCCATAATATATTCATAGAATGACCTGGCGTCTTTCTCGAAATAGAGGTCGAATTTTTTTTTGGAAGACCCGTGCGCTTTTTTAACTTCTCCCATTCTCCTTATGTCCCCGTTGAATTCCGGGCTTATGTGATAAAGCTCATGGAAGATTATCCTTAGTTTTTCAAAAGGACTGAGATCAAAGAATTTAGGAATATAGAAGTAGACTATATAAAGCAGCCGGATGCCGTTGTTTATGACAGCGGGCATTGTGTAGTGTTTTCCGTGAAACCTGAGTATGTCGGACCCGTTCTTGAATTTCAGGGGTACGAGTTTTCCGTATATGCCGCCGCGGGTATTGCTTTTGTTTGAGGCAAGGCAGACCAGTATTTTTTTTGTATCGATATGTGAAAATGAACTTGTGTTTGCTGAAATTTGTTCGATAATGCGCAGCAGGATTTCCGTAATATCGAGTTTCTGCTTTTTTGTCGTGTTTGCCTGGGTCATGATTTGGAGTTTTCAGAGAAGGAGATCATCTCCTGAGCGTGTTTCAGAGAGATATCGGTTATCTTTTCTCCTGCAAGCATTCTCGCAATCTCGTTTATTTTTTCTGCCCTGTTAAGGTTCCTGACCTGTGTTGTGATGCGGTCGTTTATTTTTTCTTTTGATACTGTATAATGATTATCCGACATGGCTGCTATTTGCGGCAGGTGTGTTATAACAAGGACCTGCCTGTCACCGGCCAGGGATTTCAGCTTTTTGCCCACTATTTCTGCTGTCTTTCCTCCTATGCCTGCGTCCACTTCGTCGAATATGAGGGTGTCGACTATATCAGCTGAAAGAATGACTTTTTTCA
>CAZVYR010000248.1:4215-6334 GCA_964631555.1 uncultured Leptospirales bacterium | reverse complement strand
ATCTTTTCTTTAACTGGATAATTCCTTTCGGTATTCTATTTATTTTATGGGGAGTCATCTTCAGGAAAATGGGGAGCGGCCCGAGTTTTCTTAACGTCGGTAAAAATAAGGCAAAGATTTATGAAGAGACCCCGGGGAAAAAAGTCACATTCAATGATGTAGCCGGAATCGATGAAGCTGTTGAAGAGGTGAGTGAAATAGTTGATTTTTTAAAGAACCCGGGAAAATATTCCGGCCTTGGCGCCAGGCTTCCCAAGGGGGTATTGCTTGTCGGTGCACCTGGTACAGGGAAAACCCTTCTGGCCCGAGCGATCGCAGGCGAAGCGGGCGTGCCCTTCTTTAATGTGGGAGGATCTGATTTCGTGGAAATGTTCGTGGGTGTCGGAGCCGCGCGGGTACGCGATCTGTTTAAAGACGCTAAGGCAAAGTCTCCCTGCATTATATTTATTGACGAGCTGGATGCTGTCGGTAAAAGCAGGGGATCGGGCCTTTACATAGGCGGCGGGTATGATGAACGGGAGAATACGTTAAACCAGCTCCTGGCTGAGATGGACGGGTTTGATCCGCAAACCGGCATTATAATTATAGGAGCTACCAACAGGCCCGAAGTACTGGACCCGGCTCTTATGAGGCCCGGCCGTTTTGACAGGCAGGTTCTGGTAGATCGTCCTGATCTGAACGGCCGTGTACAAATATTCAAAATACATACACGCGGACTTCAATTAAGCAGTGATGTGGATTTAACTGCGCTTTCCGGAGAGACACCCGGATTTGCAGGAGCGGAAATAGCCAATGTTTGCAATGAGGCTGCTCTGCTTGCGTCACGTTCCGGTCATAAAGATATTCAAATGTCGGATTTCCAGGACGCGATTGAACGCGTGATCGGCGGACTTGAAAAGAAAAACAAGCTTATCAATCCACACGAGCGGAAAATAGTAGCGTACCATGAATCCGGCCATGCTATTGTGGGCTATTTTACTGAAGGCGCTGACCCGGTAAAAAAAGTGTCCATTGTTCCCAGGGGCATTGCCGCTCTCGGATATACATTGCAGACACCTTTGGAGGATCGTTACCTGATGACCAGAGGTGAATTGCTCGGTAAGATCAAGGGACTTTTAGGCGGAAGAGCCTCTGAGGAAATAGTATTCGGAGATTTTTCAACAGGAGCTTCCAATGATCTTGAAAAAGTCAGCAAGATAGCACGGGATATGGTAAGGTTATACGGGATGAGTAAGCGCCTTCCGAATTTATCGCTCGCCGAGGCGGAACATCCCGGTTTCCTCGGCCAGGCCCCTCAGGTGTCGAGGCGGTCTGAAAAGCTTGAAGAAACGATTGATGATGAGGTTCTGGAGATAATAAGAAGTAGCTATGAAGATAGTAAAAAAATTCTTATTGAGAAGCGCGATAAGCTGGATTTGATGGCCGGGATATTATTAAAGAAGGAAAAGCTGCTGGAAAATGATATTGTAGAAATACTGGGTCCGGGGAATCAGGCCAGGTGACGGAAGTTTCAATAGAGATTAATAATTTTTCATTTTTCCGGCAGGGCTCAGATAAGGCCATGTTCGATAATTAAACTGATCATCCGGACTTTTGGTTTATCCTGTATAAAGAATAAATTATCCGAATGTATGGAATTTTGTGAAGGCTTATGGTTTGGCCGGAAATGTGTACCGGTAATGCAGAGAGATCATAAATTTATTTTTCTTTTCCGGCGTTTGTGAAAAGCATAAAATAATCTCAGGAGAATTAGTGCCAAGCCGGCTATTAGTATCCATGTTTCATATTTCTTTACGTCATCGAGAATGATCTCTATGCCTTTTCCGAAATAATATCCAAGCGTTCCGACAACTGTAGCCCAGACTGCGGCACTGATTATATTCAGGATCAGGAAAGTAAAAAACGGAATTTTGCTCAGGCCTATTACAAAAGGAGCAACTGTTCTTAATCCGTATAAGAATCTGAATCCCAGTATTACAGGCATATTATATTTATCCAATAACGCGCGGAATTTAACGATTTTTGTTTTCAGGTAAGGCCGCTTGTCAAGAAAAGCATATCCTTTTGTTCTGCCGATGAAGAAATAAAACTGGTCCCCGAACAGGGTTCCGATAAACGC
>CAZVYR010000248.1:0-4115 GCA_964631555.1 uncultured Leptospirales bacterium | reverse complement strand
TTGTTCTGCCGATGAAGAAATAAAACTGGTCCCCGAACAGGGTTCCGATAAACGCTGATAAAATAACAAGCGGCAGTGAGAAATATCCACTGTGAGCTAAAAAGCCTCCCAATATAAGTATTGTTTCTCCTTCAAAGAATGTGCCTATAATAAGAGCGAGGTAGCCGTATTGGCTGATGATGACTTCAAGATTCATTTGGATTTAGCATTACCCCGTGATTCAAGCGATTCGGTTATTTTTTCAAGATAATCAAGCTGCATTTCCTGCTTTTTATACAGTTCCTCAATCTGGTAGAAAGCCAGGTGATCCAGCTTTTCATGGAGCTGTCTTACTTCGAGTTCTGCTTTAAGGTTCACAAGGTAGTCGTTTTGTGATCTTGCCCTGTCTTTGGATTCCTGCCTGTTCTGGCTCATCATAATGATGGGAGCCTGTATGGCCGCGAGGCATGATAGAATAAGATTTAATAATATGAAGGGATAAGGATCAAAGGGTTTTTTTATCAGCAGGTACATGTTTACTAGTATCCATAATAATATAAAAATAAAGAAAAGTATGATGAATTGCCAGCTTCCGCCGAAAAGTGCGACTTTATCAGCTATTCGTTCCCCGAATCTCAGTCTTTCATCCGCTTCTTCTTCGATATTTTTTGAAATAAGATCAGCATCTGAAAAACTATTCAGTACTTTCTGATGATCTTCGTTTAATTCGGTATTATCTTTTAATATTATATTTTTTATATGCATATCTCTGAATTTTTTAAGCTCTGCATGCGATATATATCCGGCAGGATCAAAATCAGGATAAGACTTCTGAATGAGTTCGAGTAATGACCTGCGTACGGAATATCCGGAGACAAGGTCTTTAAGCGGAAGTTCTTTTTTAGAGATCTGACAGATGCCTGTTTTCTTTATTTGTTTTTTCATAAATCAATACCATAAAGATTCTTTTAGTTTTATTGTTGAATTGATTAAGAAATGAAACACGAATTGCAATTCTTTTTTCGGTTTTTCCGGGAAATAAAAACAGGGCATGATGGAATGATTGAGAAGTATATTAAATCTGTATTAAAGATTATTCCTGCACATTTAAAGAAGTAAATAAAAGCTATTAGCGAGTATGAGACGACTCTGAAACGGAGGGGAAGGAAATGGTGTTCCATGTTAAAAGTTCCAGGTTCCAGGTTGTGGGAAGGTAAATTTTGGATTATTGACGTTGTCTTTTGGAAATAATTACGGTGCAGGGACGACTCTGAAACGGAGCGGAAGCGGAGGGGAAGCGAATATGAGACGAATTTGAAACGGAGTGGATGCGAGTATGGGCCGTATCCGAAACGGAGTGGATGCGATTATATACGACTATGAAACGGAGAGGAAAAAATAGAAAGAACCAGGTAGAAACAGAACAATAATATTACTTGATATCTTCTTTCATCTTTTCATATTCTTCTTTTGTGAGCTCGCCTTTGGCATATCTCTTTTTTAATATGTCAAGGGGGCTTTCGTTTGCATCTTTATTGGTATCCTTATTTTTTATGAGATAATAAATTCCGAATCCTATCAGTAATAAGAGCACTATCCAGAATATTCCCATGAAAGGAAATCCTATGCCGTACATGTGACCTCTGCCTGTACCCATTGGCCCGTAATATGACCTGCCGTATCCTCCGCAGGAAAGAAACGCCAGGCATAAAAGGAGTGCTGAGAATCCGGATATACTTATTATTTTTTTCATAACCTTCCTCTTGTTTTAAATTAAGCGATCATGCATTGATCGTTATTATTATACCCTGAATATTATTCTTAATATAGTCTGAAACAATTAAGCAGAATTGACTTTATAATGCGCTTTAATTTTTCAATTGATATTAATCTGTTTATGTGTTATAAATAATAAATTATAAAGAACGGCAGCTTAATTGATATTTTAAAAATAATAACATATTATATATCATGGAGGAAAAAATGCAAAGAAAAATTATTATTACGATTATCGTGCTGGGAATAGTTGTCTTGCTTGGTACGATTATTATGTTTTCACGCGGACCCAGGTATGGATATCGTTATATGTATGGCCCGGATTACGAATACGACGATATGATGGGACCGGGATACGGGTATGGCAGGATGATGGGCCCCGGATACGGAGAGGACGGAATGATGGGCCCGGGATACGGGGACGACAGCATGATTGGACCAGGGTACGGCTACGGCAGAAGGATGGGCCCAGGATACGGTTATGGCGGGATGAGGGGATCCGGATACGGGAACATGGCTTTTAACTATTTGCAATTTATGCGGTCTGATTTAAGCCTTACTGAAGAACAGACAAAGCAGCTATACGATTTGGCGGAAAAGTACCGGAGAAGTTATTTTGAAAACAGGGGAAACGTCCAGGAAATAGATAAATTAGAACAGCAGCACAGGAAGGAAATTGAGAAGATCCTTACGCCTGAACAACGAAAGCTGTTTAATAAATATCAGAGAGGATTTGACAGGTATGGCTGGTTCGGCGGATGTCCGTACCGTTAGGTTGGCCGCTATTTCTTTTAGGCAAAAGGAATAAATTTAATAACAGGCTTTTTATAATGAATTAAACATCCTCTGTTTTGGATTTCAGATCATCTAACGCATTTTGAATTTTTTTCCTTCTGTGCTCTAATTTTCCGCGATATTTGGCCAGATCATCCGCTATTTCCGAGAAGAGATTCCTGGCTACTTCGCTTGTGGAAGCTTGCGCTGAGCGCCGAAAGAACTTTTCTTCAGTTTCCTGTCTTACAATAGCTAGGGAAATAATTCTTAACATATCTTCAAGATCTTTATATTTAGCCATTTCCCCTTCCTATTATTTTAACGATGATTCAAACGTCCGCCGTAGTAGCCTTCCGCAACAGCACCGAATAAAAGGAACAAAACCCCGATAAAATATATTGAATGCCAGATATTATGCAATATATCTACAAATTGAAACTCAAAAATGGTCCTGTATATAACCAAAAAAAAACTAATCACAATCATGGCAAACGAAATTTATATTTTATTTATAAATACCTTTCCTTTAAATCCTTTATAACGGCCTATCCAGGTGAACCAGCCGGTGAGTGCGGTTGGAATCATCGATACAGCTCCTGCGATCAAAGCAACATAGGCCGCCAGTTCAAAACAGCTTGTACGTGTGAAAAGATGCAAAATCATAAATCCGAAGGACCCCATAAAGAACGATATCGGGAAGTGGGTAAATACTACGTGCCAGTGCTGTTTGTAACTCAGCGCCGCTTTCCCGGGACTTGCTGCACCCTCCGTTGAATTTTCCATATTTGACTTCCTGTTTATTCCGATTTTATGAAAAATGATGATCTTTAAAATAATTCGTTATGCTTCCCCTGGTTACTTCGAAATGGTAGCAGGCACCCACTTGCTGAAACTCTCCAGATGATCCCACAAAGCGCCATAGAAAATAACTGCCCAGATAACAGCTGTAACAAGAAGCAGTAACACAGCGACTATGCGTATGATCTTATTATCTTTGAACCACTTGAAGTAGGGGGCAGCGAACACACCGCACACACCGGCAAGGATAAAGCCGACCGCCGATATCAGCGGTTCCTTGGTCAGTCCTAATGACAGAATACGGGCTCCCACAATTACAGCATCCGCACCTGCGAAGAAGGCATACAATGCTGTAGGAAACAGGTTCCATCCCTGACTCAATGCAATACCGGCAGCAAGGAATACAAGTCCGAAAAGCGCGGTAGTTTCGCCATAGCCAATATTGTAGCTGCCCGGCAGTGGCCAGGTTATAATCAGGCGCAGCCCTAGGATCAGGGCCAGCAGACCAGTCATGCCAAAAACTGCTGCATAAGGGCGCTGATCTTCGGCATCGATACCCTTCCATAAATAGTGAGCCAGTACCACAACACCAGCCAACAGGTTAATCATAATCAATGTTAAAAAATCAATAAACATATTCCCTCCTTTTTATTATAAGCAGTCTAAAGTCAGTGTAATCTTGACTTGGCATAATGTCGCTTATTGTTATATTTATTCAATTTATATCTTATTATATAAAGACCGGTCAACCTGATTATTGCATAATTGAATTTTATGATATTTTAATT
>CAZVYR010000247.1:0-6339 GCA_964631555.1 uncultured Leptospirales bacterium | reverse complement strand
CAGCGGTCATGGTCTCCTGGATCTCGCGGGTTATGAAAAGTATATGGCAGGAGAGCTGGAGGATCATGAAATGTCGCAGACTGACCTTGATAAAGCATTGGAAGAGATTAAAAATCATCCAAAGCCTGCGATTAATAGAACAGGAAAATGGTAATGGTTTTTCAGAGAATCCGGTTGCTGATCCCCGGTTTATAATTATGTATCCTGAATTGGACAGGTATTGTTAAAAACTGTCCAATTCATAATAGTTATTATTAAACATAAAGTTAAGTCTTCCTTTAAAACCAGTCCCGCCATGCATGTTCGGATTTTTTATAATCTCATCCTATAAAAATTAAAATATTTGTTGACCGGTTTATAATAGTATGTTTTTCTAGGGAAGGGTTATTGTGTAAATCCTTCGTGAATACAGGTTTCTCTGGATTATTTCATAAAAAACAGATGAACTTATTTTCCGTTATTATTGTTTTACTGTAAAGCGGGCATATTGATTTTTATTTTTCAAATCAGATGTTAACACCGCACCCGTTAACCGGTCGCAAATATGTTTTATCATGAATTAAAAAATTTATTTCTTCGCTTAGCAAAATCCCAATGAAAATTATCAGGATAAAAAAACTATACATTTTTATTTTTAACTGCTGGTTTATTCTATTATCCGCTAATGCATTTTCTATAGATGCTGAGAATATTATAGCCTATCCTGTACCTTTCAATCCAAAAATACATCATGTTTTACGGATCGGATACAAACCTGGCCCGGCACACTCCGGCTCAATTAACAGCATAAAGGTTGAAATATACGATATTAACGGTGACAGGGTATTTACCAGGGAATACAATTCAATAACTAATGTTATCTGGAACGGCAGGAACGGTAAGGGTAAAATTGTTAAGCCGGGCATGTATATTTTAAAAATATCACTTGAAGATACTGTATCAGGCACTTTCGGAAGAAGAATTATAAGAATACTTGTGAATCAATAAGAATCAATAAATCGTAAACGGAATTAAGTGTGTATATGTATTCAGTTACTTTTCCTCATCGAAAAATAAATATTTATTTATCCTCAAACTTATTTAATAAAGGATTATTAATTAAAAGGCTTTTATGTCTTATTATTAGTCTTTTTTTTGTGTTTAGTTATTTTAACCTTTACGCGAAGGATGACGCCGGCGGAAGAGCGGCATTTACAAGAAGCGGATGGGCAGGTGCCCGGTATGTTGCAATGGGAAAAGCTGCGGAAGTAATTGTCGATGATGTTTATGCGATATACTGGAATCCGGCAGGGCTTCGCGAGTTGATTCAGAAGGAGATCCTTACTCCGGAAGAAATCAAAGATAAAGCCAGATCAGGCAAGATAAAGAGCATTACTGAGGATGATCTTACCCAGTTCTCAGAAGAAGATTATTCGCAGTTTTTTATTCAAATAGGGATTTCTTCTGCTATTCTGGATATTGACAGGGAGGCGGGATTTGCAGGCGCTGCTTTTAACTTGTTCGGAGGAGTATGCGGTGTTGGATACTATGGTATTCAGTCAAGGAATATTGAATCAAGGGATGAAGAAGGCAATTATATTAAGGACCTGGATTATATTGCTTCTATAGGATATCTTTCATATGGCTGGGGTATGGGTGTTGCTTCAGTCGGGGTATCACTGAAGGCACTGAATGAAAGAGCAGGCAAGATTAGCTATTATGGTCTGGGTTCTGATATAGGTGCACAAATAGAATTAGTGCCGCTTGTTAAGATCGGATTTGTTGTTCAGGATATAGGAACAGGTCTTAAACCTGTTAAAAAATATGAAAATATTGATAATAAATATGATTTTGCTTCGCCTGTTTTTAAATTAAGCGGCTCAATTACCAACAGGGCGTCCGATATTATTGCATCAATAAGCGGTATTAAGAAACTGGAACAGGATGATTTCGAAGTAAACTTCGGTTTCCAGTATAATATATTCAAATATACTTCACTTTATCTGGGATTAAACGATTCTCTTTTTTCTTCAGGTGTATCATTCAGATTTTTTAATATTGATTTAACCTATGCTTATACTTTTGATAAAATAAATTACGGGAATAATAATATTCTATCCCTGACACTGGTATTTTAATATGGATCTAAAATTAAATAACAGATCACTAATCATGGGAATAATCAATATTACTCCTGACTCATTTTATGATGGGGGGATTAATTTTGACAGAGACAGGGCTATTAGACGGGCTTATGAATTGCGTGAGGACGGTGCAGATATAATCGACATCGGGGGAGAATCCACGCGGCCCGGGGCAGAGGAGGTATCATTATCTGTGGAGCTTGACAGGGTATGTCCGGTTATTGAAGCGATAGCGAAGAATGTAGATATACCTATATCAGTTGATACATATAAATCACAAGTAGCCGATGAAGCGATAAAGTCGGGTGCCTCAATAATTAATGATATTAGCGGTCTTACTTTTGATGAAAATATGGCTCATGTAGCCGTTAGACATAATTCTTACTTAATTTTAATGCATATAAAAGGGACACCTAAAAATATGCAGGTTAATCCACATTATGATGATCTTTTAAAAGAGATTTATTCTTTTCTTGAGAATTCAATGCAGAAGGCATTAGCCGCAGGAGTTGATAAGAATAAAATAATAATTGATCCCGGTATCGGTTTTGGTAAATCTCTTGAGGATAATTATAGAATTTTAAATAATATTATTTTTTTTAAAAAAATGGGTGTCCCGGTTCTTATCGGGTTATCAAGGAAATCTTTGATAGGTAAACTTTATGACAAGGATTATGACAGGCTTTTCGCGACTATTGCATTAAATTCGATATCAGTGATAAATGGTGCTGATATAATAAGGGTACATGATGTAAAAGAACATTACCTAGCTTTAAAATCAGTTGAAATGCTGAAAGGAATTCAAGCATCAGATGGAAGAAATTTTTAATAATATTCTAAGCTATATCAACATATTCTGGGGTTATTTCAGGAATATACTGGATATTATAATTGTATCTATTATTTTTTACTGGGCGTATTCATTTCTTTCAAATACCAGGGCTATTCAGTTGTTAAAAGGAATCCTGGTAATAGCTATAGTAGCGATTCTCTCGAATATTCTAAGGCTAGAGACACTAAACTGGCTTATAAAAAATATTACTTTATATGCAGTAATTCTTATTATGATTCTTTTCCAGCCGGAACTAAGGCGACTGATCACACAGTTCGGTCAGAGGAACTGGATATCCAACGCTGTCAGCAGTGATACTTTTTCTCTTGATGAGCTTGTTAACGCGATAGTTGCGATGTCTGAGATCAAAATAGGTGCTTTAGTTGTAATAGAAAGGAATACAGGTCTTCGTAGTTATGCGGAGTCTGGTGTCGCAATCGATGCTACTGTATCGGAGGAGTTGATCAGGACTATTTTTTATCCTAATACATTTCTTCATGATGGCGCAATAATAATTCAGGAAGGGAGAATATCTGCAGCAGCCTGTTATCTGCCGCTTAGTGATTCAAAGCAAATTAAGAAATATCATGGTGCGAGACACAGGGCAGCGCTGGGAATAGCAGAGGAAACGGATGCGCTTGTTATTGTATCTTCAGAGGAAAGCGGGAGTATTTCTATTATGGTTAACGGAAAGATACATTCAAAGATTAAGGTAACTGATATTAAAAATATCATTCTTTTCTTTATGAATCCTAAGACAGCTTATGAGGAAAAATATTCTATCAAGTAATTTATGGGTCATTTGATGATCTGACAATTATTATATTGTGTTTTTTATAATGAAAAAAGGTTTTCCTGAAATAAGAAAAATATTAAGCACCGGGGACATCGTTGCAAAGGTCATATGTGTAGTCCTTTCCGTTATACTCTGGGCATATATCAGCAATACTAATATCGGTGAGATTAAATTTAAGATACCGATTATTTTTACAAATCTGCCAGATACATTAGTAAAAACAAAAATGTCCAGCAGATACGTTACCATAACCTTAACCGGCAGGAAGGATACACTAAAGAACGTTAATGTAAAGAGTATTAAAGCACTCGTGAATCTTGAACAGCCTGAAATAAATGTAAGCAAAAACTATCCGATAGAAGTTATCCGGGATGAAATCCCGGATAATATTGAGTTAAAGCTTTCAAATCGGGAGGTTGCCTTATTCATTGAAAGAAAAATTAGCAAAAAGGTAAGTGTAAAAATAAATATTATTGATAAAGTACCAGAAGGTTATGTCCTGGGTAAGATCAGAGTTATCCCTGATTCGGTCACTTTAAGTGGTCCTGAATCATTACTCAGGGATATTGATCATGTTCAGACAAAGGCTGTCTCAATAGCTAATAATACAGGCAGAATAAACAGAGAGGTTTTTATTGATAATAGTAATTTAGAGGGCGTCAATCTGGATATTTCTAGAGTCAGGGTCATTATTCCTGTTATCGAATCGGCAAACTTGTTTAAGTTTACTAAAAGTATTGTAATAAAAAATAAAAATGATCGGTTTAATTATATATTAAGCCAGGAAGAGGCTACTGTATATTTGCAGGCTTCCGGATCAGATATAATTCCAACTGAAGATGATTTTGAGTTATTCATTGATATCGCATCCTCAGGTAATGAGAATTTGTTTACTGAAGAAAATCAGGATTTTATTGAAAAAAACTTTACAATTGAGGTTGAAATCAAAAAAGAGGGAGTGAAATTGATTTCGATATTTCCGGATGTTGTTTCTGTGAAAATATTGAAAAAATGATTGCTTTAGTTTTAATGAGTAACGGATAAGTAAGTTAAGGAGAATATAATGTTTTTTGTAGGTTTAATAAAGTTATTGTTGTTACTGTTTTTTATATATTTCATATATAACCTGTTCAGGATTATCTTCAAGGTCAGCAGCAGTTTAAAAAAAAACACAAAGGATATGAATATAAATAATAAAGAGAATAATAATAGTAAGAAGAATAACAGTGAGAACAGTGGTAAAATAATCGAGCTGGATAAGGATCAATATAAAGTGGAGTGAATAAAAATTGCGGAACAGGGTATTTTTGATAATATTGCTTGCTATTTTACTCTCAGGTTGCGGTAAGCTCAGCGGGGAGTTCGCGTTTAAAAGATCAAATGAGGATTCTTATAAAAAGATAGACGGTGCCATAGAATTTGAGAAGAATGAAAAGATCATGTGGGTATATGTATTTAAAGAAGTTCCGGAATCTCATAATATCGGTGTTGTTCTTTTAAAGAGGGAGATAATTTGGGTTGATATAAGTAACGAAGTTGAAGAGATCTCGGAGCGAAATAAAATAATATATGGGGTGATTGAGAATCTTAAAGATGGTTTATATAAAATAATCCTGACTAATCAAAATGATGTTATTGCTGAAAAAGAGTTTACTATTTTTACCGGTGAGGAGGATTATTACAAATATGAGGATTGATATTATACTTCTCCTCTTAGCCGGATTTAATGAGACCCGCCTGTTTAAAACAACTCTTCAGTATTTTATTCCTCGATTCCGAATGAAGAGCTTTTTTTACTTTCTATTCTGGGATTGGATATTGTCCCTCTTAATGTCAGGTGAATATTATTGGAATCATCTATCCAGTTACCCAGAAGTATTTTATAATTTTCCAGTATCAATGAAGTTGAATCAACTAAAAGCTTGAGATTTATCTGTGATTGCCTTATAAATTTTGCGAGTATTATTGAACCGGATATTTTCCCTTTCAGGTCAGGACCTGTAAAAATATAATTCTCTATTATCACCTTATTATTATCAATTTTTATTCCTCCTGTTATTGTACTGAATCGTACAGGCGGAATATCAAATCCTCTTATTGTAATTCCATTTGCTATTAAATTTTGCAATTCCAGTTTTATGCTCCCGTTAGACGGATATTCTGAGTATGATGGAAAGCTAAGGTTAAAGCTGGATCCGGCGACTAAATTTATTGATGTCTTTTCATTTTCATATCTGATATTGTTTATTCTCATATTCCCATTTAGTTTTTTCCTGAAGAGTGCTGAAAAAAATGAGATGTTAAGGTCAGTATTCTCCATGGAAAGTTCCGATCCGTCTTTAAGCGTAATTCTTATTTTATCAATATTGGTATTGTCAAGAAAATTGAAGTCTATATTACCGATGTATGCGCTTCGGCCGACATTTTCGGCAATTGTTTGTAATTCTTTTCTGATAAAAGAACTATATGGAAAAGTAAGAATTAAAAATATCAAAGTAAGAACCACAGAAAGAAAGATATACATCCAGGCATTTGGAAGGGTCTTAGACTCCCTGAATATCTTTTTTATATTTGTGAAGAAGCTGACT
>CAZVYR010000246.1:0-6343 GCA_964631555.1 uncultured Leptospirales bacterium | reverse complement strand
CAGCCAGCTTGAGCTGTTTTAAAAGAGAGTAAAAACCATGACATTTAATATCAGGAACAAAAGACTCAGCGATGATGAATTCTTTAAAATAAGAAACGAAGAAGTATTGACACAATGGGAAACCGGAAAACAGATCGCTGATCTGGATGAAAACATTGCAATCGCCCGTGAATTATCACAGGGAAAAAGTTATGCTATTACCCTTTCTGAGTATAAGAAGAACGGGACCAATATCTTTGAGTCCCAGTTCGGCCAGGCATTAACCGAATATATGATAGATGGCATAACATACGTGGAAGAAAATTCAGATCTTTACCCAAACGGGGTATGGACTATTTTCAGCGATACTTATACGAGAAAATCCGATTCTAAGAAAGCAGCAGCGGGAATTGAACGCAGCAGGCAGGAAGGAATGAATATGCTGAACGGCTGGCCAGTGGTCTGCAATGGAGTGGAAGAGGCAAGAAAAATTTTGAAGGCTGCGAACTGTCCTTTGAATCTTCATTCTGCTGATGAAGATGCCCGTCTTCAGACTGAGAAGGTATATTCGCGATGCGGAAAATGCTGTCAGGTATTTTGATCCCGGGTATATTCCTCTGCCAAAAGAAGTAAAAGAATATAACGACTCGAAACTAAGAGAAAGAGAAGAAAAACAGGGGATTAAACTCAGCTTTGACACGGTAGTAAGCGACTTGCAGTTTGCTTCAATATTGCCCAAGGAGCAAACAAGAATATAAGTTCCAGGTTGAAAGTTCCAAGCTCCAGGACAGATGAATTGTAAGAACTATTATTTCGATATCATGCATATTAATGCCGGTACACAGGAGTACCGAAAGATGGAGAGCAGGCAGGTAAATAAAAGCATAGTGGTCGGTACTATAGGAGCAGATGCGCATATAATCGGTGCCTGGGTGCTCGCAAAAGCGTTTGAGGATGCAGGTTACAAAGTAATGTTTCTGGGTGTTGTAGTCCCGCAGAAAGATTTCATCAATGCGGCAATTGAAGTTGACGCGGATGCCATACTTGTATCTTCGATGTATGGGATGGGACTTCTTGATTGCGAAGGATTTCGGGAGAGATGCTTAGAAGCGGGACTGAAAGATATAATACTTTATGTCGGCGGCACAGTCGCGGCACCGCTGGAGCTTGAGCGAAACTGGCCTGAAATCGAAAGACGTTTCAGGGAGATAGGTTTTAACCGCGTATTTAAAAATACATGTACGGCGAGTGAAGCGGTTGCCACTCTTAAGGCTGATCTGGGAATTGATTGAGCAAATATATTATACGTCAGTTGTCTTATCCAGCACTTTCCGGATAGACCCGGTAAGCTTTTTTATATTTATAGGTTTAAGAATAAATTCTTTTACACCAATTTCTTTTGCCTTTTCTTCGGAAATATGTTCATTATATCCTGTGCACAGGATCACCGGGATATCGTGACGAATCTTTATAAGTTCCTGCGCGAGCCGGTCTCCGGTCATGCCCGGCATTGTCATATCCGTAATAACAATGTCGAATCTTTGAGGATCCTGGCGGAAAAGCTTCAGTGCATCGATACTGCTCGTCATTGTAATTACCGAGTATCCCTGGTTTCCAAGTGATTCGGCGGCCAGGTTGGTCAGTATCTTCTCATCGTCAATGAAGAGGATGCGTTCGTTTCCTGAGTGCAGAAGTTCTTCTTCCTCCGGGCCGTTTTCCCGGCTTCCAGATTTTATTGCGGGAAAATATACTGTAAAGGTTGTTCCTTTGTTAAGCGTACTGGAAACCGTGATCGCACCGTTATGACTTTTTACTATGCCGTGAATAACAGACAATCCAAGGCCGGTGCCTTGTCCGGGTCCCTTAGTAGTAAAATACGGCTCAAAGATTTTTGCCATAATTTCCGGCGGAATTCCCTTCCCGGTATCCTGTATGGTAAGCTGAAAATATTTTCCGGGCGAAAGGCCGGGGATGTCCTGTGCTGTTGATTCATCAACAACTGCTTCGTGCAGACCGATCTTAATAATCCCCCCTGTTTTATCTATTGCATGAACCGCGTTGGTACACAGGTTGATCATTATCTGGTTGATCTGCACTGGATCAGACATTACAAGACCCGAAGCAGAGAGATTTTGTATGATCTCTATATTTGACGGAATTACAGATCTCAGCATTTTAAGTGACTCTTTGACAATGATCTTAAGTTCTATCGGCAGATACTCCGCTTCAGTCATCCGGCTGAATGCCAGAATCTGTTTAACGAGTTCCCTGGCACGGTTGCCGGCATTAAGTACTTCTTTAAGCTGATCCCTGACTTCATCGTTTTCCCGGATGCCTAGCATAGCAAGTTCCGAATAACCGATTATTACTGCCAGGATATTATTGAAATCGTGAGCAATGCCGCCTGCAAGAGTGCCTATGGCTTCCATCTTCTGTGCCTGTGTAAGCCTGGCCTCAAGACGTATCTTTTCTTTTTCGGCTTGTTTTAAATCGGTAATATCCCTGGCTATCCCTACAATATACTTGTCTTCATTTTTATCAGTATATAATGTTTTCTTTGTCATAACAGTATGAACTATTCCTTTATTATCAGTAAGCGGTTCTTCATTGATGTTCTCTTGTCCTGTCGAAAGAACAAGTTCGTCTTTTGACCAGAATACATCGGCTTCTTCCTTCGGTAAAAAGTCATGGTCGGTTCTCCCGAGAAGTTCGCCGCGTATATGTCCCAGAAAATCACACATGGCGTCATTGACCAGTACCCATCGGTGGCTGCTGTCTTTTACAAAGAGTGGGTCTGCGACTGAGTTTATAATTTCATCCAAATAATTCCTTGACTCTGCCAGAGCTTCTTCCGCGTGTTTGCGGTCAGTGATATCCGTGATAAATCCTTCTAAGAAAACAGGCTCCCCGGAATTGTTTTTTACTATGCGGGAGCTGGCAGATACCCATATAATAGTTCTGTCCCTGCGATAAAAACGGACTTCAAACCCGAAGAAGCTGCCTGTTTTATTAATTGCAGAAAGCAGTCTATCACGGTCATACGGATTTACATAGAGTTGATTACGGATATCGGTCACACTCTGTATTAGTTGTCCGGGCGAATCGTACCCCAGAATTCGGGCCATCGCTGGATTGGCATTGATAAAAGCACCATCTAACGTAACCTGAAAAAGTCCTTCAAGTGCATTCTCAAAGATCAGCCTGTATTTTTCTTCGCTTTCACGCAGGCCTTCCATCAACTGATTTAATTTGCCGGTCATTATGTTAAATGTCCGTGCCAGTACCCCGATCTCATCATTTGATTTAATCTCAAGATTCTGATTTAAGTCTCCGTCAATTATTTTTTCGACAAGTCCGGTCATCCGGCGGACAGGGCGTATGATCGACCATGTTAAAAAAATGCCGGCCATTACTACCAGGCCCGCGATAAGAATGCCGGCGATACTCATAACACGGGTCATACGAAACCGGCTGCTTTCCAGCTTTTCCTGGTAAGTACTGAGTTCGTCTTCATACACGCTTGTGCCGATTACCCAGTCCCATGGTTCGTAGTAGGCGATTCGCGCGATCTTCCAGCGTGGCTTTTGCTCTCCCGGATTTTGCCAGCGGTATCGTATAGTGGTCATTTCTTCAGATTTAAGGGCGACGCTTTTATTTATTATTTCCTGTATTACATAATGTCCATCGCTGTCAGTACTCATCCATATATTTTCCCCGTCACGTTCGCCTTTATATGAAATTATATACCGCCCGCGGTCTTGTCCGCTGCCTTCCAGTATAAAGACATAACCTGTTTTCCCAAGCCTGATCTTAAGAATGGCCTGTCTCAGCCGCGAAACAACAGCCTCCTGCTTTGATCCGACATAGAGCATGCCCACCAGGTTTCCGGTGATGTCTTTTAACGGTTCATAAGCTGTCAGATACCAGGCATTCACAACATAGGCGCGGCCATGATAGGTCTTTCCATTGAGTATTGTATAAATCACCGGATTGTTAGTGCCGTCAGGGTTGCTGGCAGGGATGTATGTGCTTATGGCTCTTTTGTTTGAGGAAGTTTCAACTGTTGTTGCAATGCGAAGCATATCGGCTTTTTCATTCATTCTCTGAAATATAGTTGTTGTTTCCCCAATCAGGCCTGTTATTTTGTCGACTACTGATGTATTGACAGCCATGTTCGTATTTTTTTTAATCCATGTTTTGCCGATATAAAACCTGGGTAGTTTTATAATCCCGGATTTATGCGTGAACTGGTTAATCGCTGTCCAGTCCATTGTCTTCGCTGAGAGTCTTATTTTTCCTTTTTCAGCAAGAATGTGACTTGCTACATTGAGATTATTATCAATATGTTTTTGTACTGCTTCGTTTTGACTGCGGACGAGGTTGTATATTCCCTGGGTAATGTGATCAAGGTCGGAGTCTATCAGAATATCCACTTCTTTCTGAGCAAGTTTATTGAACTGGTTGGTTTGCCATACTGCCAGTATTACAAGAGCGACTGCAGTTATCATGACACTGCCGAGTCCCATGAGGGAAAACTTGATATCCAGTCTCATATTTCTGAAAAGACTGCGTATGTTTTTCAGGATCTTTTGTGAAAAAAGAAAAATATATTTTTTCATTGCGATTTAGTTAATTTGATTTTACAGGTAATTATTATATCTTTAGAGCGGTTTAAAAAGTATATAATATTGTATACCATATCAGATATAATAATATATCAAAAGAGTCGTTGTATTATATGCCAGGAGATCATATAGGGGAAATTCAGATTAAATTAAACTCTTAAGATACCTGGTACCCTTTTATATTATAAAATGTATTAGGGAAAATTACAAATAATAATAGAATATTTTTAGTTGTTTTGTTTTAATGTATTGCCAAAATGATACATTAATGTAATAACACAATATATAGTAGTATTATTATTTTAGCTTGAGGCATCTCCGCTGCCCCTTTTTTTGGCCTAGTAACACGGAAAATAATAAATGGTGCCACAGGCAAATGATATGTGTATAGAATTAAAAGGAGTTTTTTGCATGGAACGCAAAGAGTTAACAGACAGAATACTTGAACTTGAATGGGAGATGTTTACCAACGTTAACAGTGCAGGGGGAAGAGCATCCTGCCAGGACGACAAGCGGACTTTTCTGGTAATGCGCGGAGCGCAGGCCGGTATATGGAGTACGGATACATTGATAAGCTATTTAAAGGATCTTGAGGAGGCAAAGCAAAAGAATATAAATCTTATGGCGATAAAATACGCATATATGATGGAAAAAACCTTTCAGGAAGAATATGACGTTATAAAAAAAGATTTACCGCCGGTACCTCCCCGGGTTCGCGAGCTTGCAAATAAAATCATGGAGTATCATTCTGAATGGTCTATATCAGCATCAGGCAAATATCCGAAGCTGTTTTCGCTAGGACGTCCCATAAGTGTTGCGGACAGCAGAGGAGGTCAAACAGCTTCGATCGACAATTACCTTAAAAGCGAACTTCTTACTTATTCCGAGGCAACGCTTGAACTTTGTCTGGAAGATACTTTAAAGGCAGCAGATGAAGGTATAAATCTGTCTCTGGAAATATTGAATGTTACTGCTGAAAGTTATGGTTTTAACTCGCTGGATGCAATTGAAAATGCGTTAACTGCCAGGGCGTAATTGAATCTATTTTAACGAATGAGTTTGAGTTGTTTAATTATCCTTGAACAAGACAAGTCAAGTACTGCAATATAATCGTTTAAAAACACAGACAGGTGAACACAATGAATGAAAGTACCGGAGAGAAGAATTATACATATCGCTGGGTTATTTTGATAATTGTTTTTCTTACCCAGTTAATTTTAAATATCGATATGTTTCAGCTTGGAGGTCTCGCGAGCAGGATCATACCGGCAATGAATCTTCATCCCAGTCAATTCGCGATGCTGTTGTCGGTTCCGATGCTGGCGAACGCGATCCTTGGTATTTTTACGGGAGCTATGGCTGATCGGTTCGGAGTTAAAAGCGTAATCGGTGCCGGGCTTTTTGTTTCTGTGGCAGCCAGTATTCTGCGTATTGGTTCGGAGAGTTTCTGGCCGTTTTTTGTACTGATGTTTGTTCTTGGTGTGGGGATGGCGGCGCTCAATGCCAATGCAGCCAAGATACTGGGCGCGTGGTTCCCTGTAGAACAGATGGGAACGGCAATGGGTGTTTATATCGCGGCTGCGAATTTGGGTATTACCATAGCGCTGGCTACATCAGCGCTCTTTTCTTCTGTTCAGACGGCCTTTACTGCTTCTGCTATGGCTACTGGATGTATACTTATCTTATGGTTTCTCCTGATAAAATCAGGATATGATGCCCGTGTTGGATTCATTGGTGAT
>CAZVYR010000245.1:0-6396 GCA_964631555.1 uncultured Leptospirales bacterium | reverse complement strand
TTCAAAATTGTTTTGAATATTTATATTGACAGGTGGTTTGCGGCTGGTGATTGTGATTGCAGACTGAATATTCTATGAAAATCAAAACCGCAAATATAATACTGTATTGTAAAAGATGGAATGAGACTGTAGATTTTTACAGAAATAGATTGAAGCTGGAAGTGACTGCCTCTTTAGACTGGTTCGTTGAATTTAAACTGAATGATTGCTCCAGGTTGAGTATTGCTGATGAAGAAAGATCTTCAATAAAAAGCAGCAGTGGGAAGGGCATTACTGTTACAATGAGAGTTGAAGATATTTATGAGACTTTCTCATTTCTGGAAAAAGCAGGTGTAAACCCTACGCCTGTTAAAAATCATGCATGGGGTGCAAAGATCATACATGTTTATGATCCGGAGGGGAACAGGATTGAATTCTGGTTTGAATAACAATCAGGGTGATGAAAATTCAATAATAGGAAGGAGCACCGAATATAATATTTAAATCCGGTTATCCTGATATGTTATTATAAATGAAATAGTACTTATACTTGCAGCACAGTTAAATTCCGTATTTCTATAGATAAAACGACAGAGATTAAAATTCTGTTGACACGTGTTTAGTCTGGTTCCATTGGTACGGAGATAATAAATCAGTATTCGAAGGATTCCATGGCTCTAATCAATATGCAAAATATTACCCTCTCTTTCGGAGGCCCTCTTCTTCTTGATCATATAAATCTGCAAATTCATTCAGGCGAAAAGATATGTCTTCTCGGACGAAATGGGGAAGGCAAGACTTCGGCTATGAAGCTTATACAGGGGATCTATCATCCCGATTCAGGTGAGATAATCCGGGAAAAGAATTGTAAGACAGCATACCTTCCGCAGGATGTCCCAGGCGGATTATCCGGAACTATATATGATGTAATAACCGAGGGTGTCGCTGCCCAGGATGAAATGCACAACATATCCGCGGCTGAAGAACAAAAACACAGGCAGTCTGTAGAGAGAATAATTTCGCAGATGTCGCTTAACAGCGATCTGCCTTATGAAACTCTCTCTGCAGGTATGAAGCGCCGTGTATTACTGGGACGTGCCCTTGCCGCGGAACCGGATATTCTGCTTCTTGATGAACCGACCAACCATCTTGATATTAATATGATTAAATGGATCGAGGACTTTCTGTTTCGTTACACGAAAACGATTTTCTTCGTGACCCATGACAGGGTATTCCTTCAGAAGATTGCCAAGCGGATAATAGAGTTAGACAGGGGGAAAATAGTAGACTGGAAATGCGACTATAACACATTTCTTAAGCGGAAAGAAGCTGTGCTTGAAGCGGAAGAAGTACAGAACGCGAACTTTGACAAAAAACTCGCTGCTGAAGAAGCATGGATCAGGCGCGGGATAAAAGCCAGAAGAACAAGGAACGAAGGGCGTGTTCGCGCACTTATTGATATGAGAAGCGAAAGGGAAGCAAGACGTGAGCGCAGCGGGAACGCTGTTATGAATATTAATCCTGCAGAGAAATCGGGCAAAGTTGTGATTGAAGCAAATGGTATTACATTCGGCTACGGCAGCGAAAATATTATCAGCGATTTTTCCACAACAGTGTTGAGAGGGGATAAGCTAGGCATAATAGGCCCGAACGGATGCGGCAAAAGCACTCTTATTAAACTCCTCCTTGGAGAACTTCAGCCTGTAAGGGGAAACGTTAAATCAGGCACAAAGATTGAAAAAGCATATTTCGATCAGCTGCGCGAGGAATTAAACGAAAACCTTTCTGTGCGGGAAAATATGTCCTCCGGCGGCGAAATAATAGAATTCAATGGGAAAAGCAAGCATGTGATCGGTTACCTGGAGGATTTTCTTTTTTCACCGGACAGGGCATCGGTGAAAGTGAAGGCTCTTTCAGGCGGTGAAAAAAACCGCCTGATGCTCGCGAAACTCTTTGCTAAGCCGGCGAATTTCCTCATCCTTGATGAGCCTACCAATGATCTTGATCTGGAGACTGTTGAGCTTCTTGAAGATTTGCTGGTGGAGTTCAAAGGCACTCTTCTCCTTGTCAGCCATGACAGGGCTTTCCTGAACAATGTTGTTACAAGCACACTCGTATTTTTGGGAGACGGAGAAGTGCGCGAATTTGCCGGCGGATACGACGATTATCTGTACCAGTTGAAAAGCAGTAAAATGCCCGCTGAGAAAAGATATAAAGCCGGCAAAAAACAGGGTGCGAATGAAAGACCGGAAAGAAAAAAATTATCCTTTAAAGAGAAAAACGAACTGGAATCTATTCCGGAGATAATAGAAGGAAAGGAAATCCGGAAGAAAGAGCTTTATGAAAAAATGGCAGATCCGTCTTTCTATAAGGCGAACGCTTCAGAAGTTCCGGTCATAACAGAAGAAATTAAAAAACTGGATGAGGATCTGCACACTCTTTTTCTGCGATGGGAAGAGCTTGAAGCCAAAGAGAAAAAATAAACTGCTTCCACCGGATTACACGAGTCCGGACGGAAAGTATGGGTTAAAGACTTTGGAAAGACTCACTGGATGCTATGGTGTGATAAAAAAGGCGATACCTTCTGGGCTAGGATCAAATCACATATAAAGAATTAAAAGAATTTCAGGATAAATTTGTTTCTGATTGAATATTAAAAATATCTTGTATTTAAATTTCAGGACGATAATGTGACTGTCAAGGAGAGAGGTATGGCATTTAATAATATTACATTAAAATCATTATCATCAGGATTGAGCAGCATTCCTTTATACAAAGACGTAAAAAGCGGAGACGTGCTGAAGGCAATAGACTTTTTTTCCGAACTGGATAATACGCTGCTTGAAGAAATCGCTAGTTCAATAATGATATCCGAATTCCCGGAAAATTATATCATAAGCAGGCACGGCAAACTGGATGAGAGATTTTACATTATATTGTCGGGTCTTGTCAGGGCAGTTATTCCTACGGATGAGAATCCGAGGTTTGAGATGTACAGGCTAAAGGCCGGGGATTTTTTTGGCGAGGAGATTGTCTATTCAACCGAACCGAGAAGAAATACATTCATTGCTGCAGAGCATACTGTCGCGATTTCCATGGGTGCCGATATTTTAAAGAAACTTATAAATAAATCAGACAGGATCAGATCAGGACTTGATCAGAAATATATTGAAAGAAAACTTGAAAATGATCTGAGAAAGGTTCCGATCCTTACAGAGCTGAATGACAGCCTTTTTAAGGAAATATTAAACACAGTTGAATTATTTCCAGCCAAGAAAGGGAAAATAATATTCTCCGAGGGAGACAGGGGAGACTCCTTTTACCTGATAAGGGACGGGGAGATCAGTATTTCCAGAATTTTGAATAATAGCAAACATTTGCTTGCACTTTTCGGAGAAGGGCAGTTTTTCGGCGAAATGGCACTGTTGTCCGATGAAAAGCGAAACGCAACAGCCGAGGTGGTTGAGGATTCTAATCTTGTTAAGCTTACGCGCGATTCTTTTCTGGAGATAATCGGAAAGGATGAGAGGATGCGCAGGGAGTTACAGGATATTATAGAAGTACGAAAGAGAGACCGTGAGGATATACTAAAGAATCCGAACACAGCAGTCATAAACAGGAAGCTGCTTGATCTGAATAAAGTAATTTATAAGCACCTTGATATTCTTTCTCAATGTATGGTAGATACCGGAATAGGCAGTGCTCTCCTTGCCACATTGCCCGGATCAAGATATCCGTATGTTTATCCGAGAGACAGCGCATGTGCTTCAAGGTTTTTATACCAGCTCGTTATCAGTCCCATTAAAGCAGGTGATATAGCATTCCGCTATCTTGGTGAAATTGCGGGATTTATATTGAACTGTCAGAGAGAGGACGGCTACTGGGGACAGAGATACGGCATAAACGGCGAGGATAAGGGGATTTACACACAGGAGGATAATGTAGCGCATGGTGTGATCATATTATGCCGTTACCTGCTCGCGGCCATGTTCAAGGGAGTGGAGATACCATTTGCCGACAGGATCATTGACGCGATTGCCAGGGGAGCACGATACGCAAGGAAAAACTATTACAGGAATGAGATCCATTTGTTTTACTCCACTACTTCGATTCACGAATCTGCAATTGAAAGAGGGTATTCAATCTGGGTCAATTATTCGTATCTACTAATGCTGCGCCTGCTGGAGAGGGTAAAAAATGAATATGGCCTTAATGACAGGTTCCGGAAGGAAATGGATTTAAAGGCAGGCTTTCAGACAACTATAGACAATATATTTGAGTTATCCGAAAGATATGTGAGGAGGCTTAATCCTGACGGCACAGCGGATCTCAGGCCTGATATTACGCTGCTTAGTCCGTTCTTCTTTGGTACTGGAATGGATATCGATTATTTTAAGAATAATCAGAAGTTCAGGAACTCGATCAGCTTTATTGAGGAGTCGCTCTGGGACCCGGATCTTGGGATGCTGCAGAGATATCTTCCTTTTATTGAAGATCCGGATACACATATTCATGCAGGAAACGGTCCATGGGTTCAATATACAGCCATGCTTGCGCAATACTATTATTATACCGGGAATATCGGAAGGGGTGATGAAATAATAGATATTATCAATAAGTATCAATCCAAAGAAGGTTATTTATGCGAGCATCTGACCTTGCCTGAAAGATTTTACGAATTTCAAAAGTTTGAATGGCTGACCGGAGCGGATTTTGACAAAGAGTTCGCACCGGATATTCTATTGAAGGGAATTACTCATGATCTCATCGTAGAGGAGCTGAATCACATGAAGAATTCATACGATGAAGTGGAAAAAAAGTGTAAAGAACACGGCGACGGCAGATTTATTGCCTTTGCCACACCCCTTATGTGGTCACATGCCGAATATGCAATGGCTGTTTTAATGAAAAACAATAAAGAGCTCGAAACACTCGAATTAAAGAGACCTGAATGACAGCGAATATAGAAGTAAATATTGAGTAAGTCGAAATAGCTTATACTTTAAAAAATCCGACTTTATCCATAAGGTTTTCGGCCATGGATGAGAGCTTATTTCCATTGGCTGCCATTTGCTCGGCTCCGGCAGCGCTTGCCTGCACCAGGTCGTTAATGTTCGTTATGGATTTCATTATCTCGCTTACGGCAGTCTTTTGCTCTTCAGATGCACTTCTTACTTCATCGGAGCGTACCCGTAACTCCTCTGCGTTTTCGTTTACCGACTTATTAGTAGACTGCTGGTTTCTCATTTCTATGAATAGCATATTCATCATTTCATTGATCGCTTCAACACCGTCAATTACGTCGCCAATATTGTTTACAGTATCCACAACATTTTTCATGCCTACCGCGATCTCGTCTTTATTTTTATTAATCAATGAGTCGATGTCGCTGATACTTGTGAATGTCTGATCTGCCAGTTTGGATATCTCATCAGCTACAACCGCGAATCCTCTGCCTGCGTCTCCTGCCCTGGCTGCCTCTATAGCTGCATTCAGAGAAAGAAGATTAATCCTGTCGGATATATCATTGATTATGCTTATTATATCAGATACTTTATTTGAGCTTTCTGTGATTTTACCCATTATCGTATCCATCATGTTCAACGATTCATTCCCTGCTTTTGCCTTCATGGAAATTCGCTTTGACAGATCCTGCGTTTCGTTTATTCTGATCGACATTGAATTTATCATATCAGAAAGGCTTTTCATCAATGCAATAAATTCATTCAGTTTATCAAACTGAAACTGAGCATTATCGGATATATTATCTATTCCTGCGCTGATTTCCTCCATGGTTGCTGTTATTTCTTCTGAGGATGCTGCCTGGTTTTGAGAATTGTCCGCGAAGCTATTTATAGTAACTGAAACTTCCTCAGAGGAAGCGGCAAGATCGTTTGAAACATCAATTACTTCTTTAATAACATTCTGTACTTTGCTTATAAAGTTGTTAAAGAACGAACCTAATTCATTGAATTCATCAGTTGCTTTGGCCCTGACAGGATATCTTGTTTCAAGGTTGCCTGAAGCCCCCTTTGTAAATATTTCTTTAAAGAATGAAAGGGATTTGGAGAGATTTCTCGATATTAGTATTGTAATAAAAATAACAACAACAATTAATACAAACGAAATCCCTGTTGATAACATAAGGCCTCTTTTAATAGATCCCTGTGTGGCATCGCTCGAATTGTTTGCATTAATTTTGGCAAGACCATTTGCCAGCCCCAATAATTCAGAAATTTCTTTTATATTATTCTTTACTTCAGTTACTACCTGAGAGGAAGAAAAAGAGGCATAGTCTCCTTTATTGATATATTCAATAAGATTATTTTCCGTACTCCCCCATGTTTTGAAAATTTCTTCTATTGAAATTATGAGTTTCTTCCACGTCTCATCGTCTTTAATCCATTGTTTAGTATC
>CAZVYR010000244.1:0-6431 GCA_964631555.1 uncultured Leptospirales bacterium | reverse complement strand
ATGATTAACTGCCTGCATTGCTCTTTTTAAATATTTGGAAATAAACAGGTTGTAGCCGCTCATGTTGAGGTGGCGGGCTTTGCGGGTGTATGCATATTTTTCATCAGGGGACATGGTTTGCCATGTGCGCACAGCATCGCCGAAGCAGCGGCGCACTGCGCGCTGGGCTTCGGTATCTGGATTGCGCGGGATGACGTGAAGGCGCACGCACTGAGTTCCACGTCTAACGTAGAACACGACGTTGCCGATTCGTCCGCTGATAGAGTTTATAAGTATGTTTGGTGTTGCTGTTGCCATTTGTTTTTTCCTTTTTAATTCGGCGTAGGGTACAGGCACGGCCTGGTACAGGACGATGCCTGCTTCCATACAGGGTAAAAAAATATACCCCTTCCAAAATTATATACGTAATTACCTTACAGGATGATTGCTCTTATTCACAGAACGAAGCATTGTAAAAGCAAATTAAAGTTTTTTACCCCTCTACTTATATATACGATTTCACCTTACAGTTTTTGGGGTTTTTGGGCTGATTTGACGGGGATTTGTGAATTTTTTTTGGGGGAATTGAAAAAAAAAACGGTTTTTTGGAAAGGCGACTTTTTAGATATCTTACGGTTGAAATCGTGAGGAATCAGGATGCAGGAGAGATACATTGAGGAAAAACGGGGTTCAGCGACTATGGTTCTTACAGGGTCATGGGGTTATATTGATGTTTTGAGACAGCCCACGGTTGAAGGGTGTGTTGACGGAGTGAAAATTGTCGTAGTTTTATCAAGAGACCCCACGGTTGAAACCGTGGGCTAGCCGGCTGCTGTTTATTGTTTTTCAGTAAAATCTTTCAATGAAAGGGGGAGTTTCAATGTGTGCGGGGTGTGAAGAATGCCTGTGTTGAGTGAAATATTGAGTGAGACATAATGAAGAAATTTGCGAGAAGGATCGTCTTTATAAATATCCCCCATATATTTATTGAGGGGGAAAGGCTGCGGCGTGAGTGGGATGAGAAGACTGTGTGCATGGTCGCGAGCAGCGAAGGCGGTACGGGTATGATAATCGATTTTCCGGAGTGCTTTGGCAGGGGCATAAGGAAAGGTATGCTTCTGAAGGACGCGAGGATTAAGAGGGACGTGAACATCATAGCTGTTGATTATGATTACATGAAAGAAGTGAATAAGATGGTGATCGATTATCTTAAGAAGTATTCCATAGTGGTTGAGAGCAATTATTTCGGCGGGTTTTATATAGACCTTACAGGCACTGAAAGGCTGTTCGGCAGGGTTATGGATACCTGTGTAGATATTGTGTCAGGGCTGAACAGGCTTTACGGGTTCGGGGTTCAGACAGGGATAGGGGGGAACAAGCTGGTGTCTTATGTGGCGGCAAGGATTGCGGGGAGGAACTCGGTGTACGAGATATGCCGGGATTCGGAGAGCGTTTTTCTGGCTCCTGTGCGTATAAGCCGGCTTCCGGATATTCCGTGGGAGATAAAGAACGAGATTTTATCCTCGTATAATATCACTACTGTAAGGGAGCTGGCTGCTTTTTCGGGGCCTGATCTGAAGGCGCTTTTCAGAAAGCACGGGGACTTGCTGTACGCGTATTCGAGGAACATTGCGCCTGATTTTCTTACTGCCGGGAAAGAGGAAAAGATAATAACAGGAACCCTGGCCCTGGCAGCGACAGCCAATGACGACCGCGTTATCCGGAGAAAGTTTTTTCATCTTGTGCTTGACCTGTGCGCGGATATGCGCAGGGAGGATGTATTTCCGCTCAGGTTCGATCTTAAGATAATATACAGGGACGGGTACAGATATTCGAAGAGCAGGAAGATCGCTGAGCCGTCGTTTATTGAGAAAAGGCTGTACGACTTTATCCTGCCTTATCTTGAGAGCGCGCTTTTGAAAAGGACGTGCATGAAGAAGCTGACCCTGTCGTTCTTTGATTTTGTTCCTGCTGCTGTGCAGCAAAGCCTGTTCGGCGATGACAGGGACCTGAAGCTGTCGCTGGCTTTTGATTCGATAAGGGACAGGTTTGGTAAGCGGGGTATTTATTTTGCGGAGTGAAGACCTCTTTAAGACCTCACCCCCTAACCCCCAACCCGAAAGGAGAAGGGGAATGAACCGGAGACATGGTTTACACTTTCTTTAAATATCTAATAATTTTCAGGGCCGGTATTTAACCGGCAGTATAGGCAATGAATAATTTTGTATTTCTTGAAAATCATTCGGTGTATTCTTTGTGCGAAGGCACGATCTTTATAAGCGAGCTTGTTTCTTACGCGAAGGAGCACGGGTTCAGGTATCTTTCTGTTTGCGATACGAACGGCTTTTACGGGATCGTGAGGTTTGTTGAGGCGTGCAGGGAGAGCGGGCTTGTGCCTGTTATATGCTCAAGGATAAGGAGCAGGAGCTTTACGGGCATTCTGGTCGCGAGAACTATGAGGGGGTATTCCAGGATTTGCAATCTTATCTCCCAGGTGCATTTAAGGCCTGAGCTTGATCTGAGGGATGAGCTGACCAGGGGCAGCAGGGATTATTATATTATTACTGCTGACCGGGATATTCTGGGCGCGAAGCCGGCCAACGCGTACGCTGAGGTAAATGTTCTTTCGCAGGATCATTTCGGAATGTACAGATACGCGAAGGAGAACGGGATCAGGCCTGTGCTCATATACCCGGTTTATTTTTTTAAAGACGGTTATGAGAAGCACAGGCTTTTGAGGGCTATATATCATAATAAAAAGCTGTCTGCTCTTCAGGACTGGGAGGCGCAGCCTCCGGGGGCTCATTTTGTTCCGGGGGGAGAAGTCTGCTCTTCGTTTTCTCATATAGAGGATGCTGTGGGGAATTCGCTGGAGATAGCAGAGACGTCGGCGTTTGATTTTGAGGCAGGGAAGGCGATCTTCCCGAAGTACGCGGATAACGGGTTTGAGCTTCTGAGAAGGATGTGCTTTGAAAATATTCCGGCAAGGTACGGGGCACTTACAGATGAGGTTGTGCAGCGGCTTGAGAAGGAGCTGGATATTATAAAGAGGAAGGGGTTCGCCGACTACTTCCTCGTGGTTCAGGATATGGTGAAACAGACAAAGTATACTTGCGGCAGGGGGTCGGCAGCTGCTTCGCTGGTATCTTATCTTCTCTTTATTACGCATGTTGATCCTGTGAAGCATAATCTCTTTTTCGAGAGGTTCATAAACGACGGAAGAAGCGACCCGCCGGATATAGACATAGATTTTCCGTGGGACATGAGGAACGATATCCTGGATTATATTGTAAAGAAGTATTCGCCGGACAATGTCGCCATGGTTTCAAACCATATTACTTTTTCAGTGCGCTCTTCAGTAAGGGAGATCGCGAAGGTGCGCGGTATACCGGACCAGGATATAAGCAGGATTACCGGGAATATTGGGTATTATTATAACAGGAATATTGACGATTACAGGAATTATTCAAGGAACAGGAATACCTCTGAAGAATGGAAGAGCATATATGAGCAGGCTGTGGGCATAAACGGTGTTATAAGATATATGTCTGTGCACTGCGGCGGCGTTGTGATCACCCCGAAGCCTGTGAGATATTATATCCCTGTGCAGGAGGCTGCAAAGGGGATCAATATTATCCAGCTTGAGAAGGACCAGGCTGAGGATTTCGGGTTTGTCAAGATAGATGTTCTTGGCAACAGGAGCCTCGCGGTTGTAAGGGACGCGCTTGCGCTTGTGAAAGAGCATTACGGCAGGGAGATCAGGTATGAGGACTTTAATCCGCTGAATGACAATAAGACTATCTCCATGCTCGCGGCAGGCGAGACTATGGGTGTCTTCTACGTGGAGTCTCCTGCAATGAGGCAGCTTCAGAAAAAATCCCGCAAGGGGGATTATGACCATCTTGTTATGCATTCGTCGATAATACGTCCTGCTGCCAACAGGTGGATAAACGAATACCTGGAGAGGCTCAGGGGCAAGCCTTATACTGCGCTTTTACCCGGCATGGAAGAGCTTCTGAAAGAGACATACGGGATCATGTGTTACCAGGAGGATATTACAAAGATCGCGATGAAGGTGGCGGGCTTTACGCTGAGCGAAGGGGAGGAGCTGCGCAAGGTTATTTCAAAGAAGAGCAGGCAGAAGAGAAAGCTGGAGCTAAGAGACAAGCTTTACCGGAACCTGGGGGAGAAGAATGTCGAGATCAAGATCATTGATGAATTATGGGATATGATTGAGTCGTTCTCAGGGTACAGCTTTTGCAAGCCTCACAGCGCGTCTTATGCTCTTCTTTCGTTCAAGTCGTGCTATTTAAAGGCCCATTATCCTGCAGAGTTTATGGGTGCTGTTCTCAGGAACCAGGGGGGATTTTATTCTTCTCTCGCTTATATTTCAGAAGCAAGGCGCATGGGTCTTGAGATAGTCATGCCTGATATAAACAGGACGAGGTATGAGTATTTCGGGGAGCGGGACAGGGTGTATATAGGGTTTATGCAGATAAAGAATCTTTCGCGAAGCGGCGTTAACAGTCTTTTGCAGGAAAGGGAGAGGGACGGGCTTTACAGGGACTTGACTGACTTTCTGAGACGAGGGGGCGCGGGACCTGCGGATACGGAAATACTTATCAGGGCAGGGTGCTTCGGCAGTATTGAGAAATACAATCAGCCGCAGTTGCTGTTCATTGCGAGAAAGTTCTTCAGCAGCAGGCCTGCTGTGCAGGAAGAACAAGAACTGTTCTCAGGTGCAGGATATTCGGACAGGGTCCGTTCGTACGGGGTACGTTCGGATAGTGTCCATTTGGACAAAGTCCGTTTAGAGATTATGCCTCCTCCTATGCAGGATATTTCAGGCGAACAGAAGCTGGCGCAGGAAATGGAATTATACGGTTCGTTTATGTCCGTTCATCCCATGACCATTTACCGGGGACGGATCAGGGATAAGGCGATTATCCGTGCAAAGGACATGGAAAGATTTAAAAAGAAGAGGGTCAGGGTGGCGGGGATTTTGATTACCTCGAAGACCGTTATGACTATGGAAGACGAGCTTATGAAGTTCGTGAGTTTTGAGGATGAAACCGGTATTTTCGAGACTGTATTCTTTCCCGGGGCTTACAAAAAGTTCGCGCTCATGCTTTCTTACCAGAGGCCTTTTATTCTGACGGGCAGGGTGGAGGTCGAGTTTGACACTATCATTCTGAATGTAACGGATATCGCGGATGTCGTGGTTTGAGGCTTGCCATTTATTTTGTTTCTTCGACGTGATTGACAAGGGTGCCGATGCGGTCGATCTTTAGTTCGAGAAGGTCGCCTTTTTTTAGATAGACAGGCGGTTTACGCACGTAGCCGACTCCGCTGGGTGTGCCTGTGAGTATGACGGTTCCGGGCAGCAGTGTTGTATCCTGGGACAGGTACGAGATCAGGCTGCGCACAGGGAAGATCATGTTGTATGTGTTTGAATTCTGCATCAGCTCTCCGTTGAGAAAGCATTGCAGGTTCAGATACTGGGGATCGGGTATTTCGTCAGGGGTTACGAGCACAGGCCCCATGGGACAGAATGTGTCATAGCTTTTCCCCCTGACCCATTGACCCCCGCCCGCTTTTTTCTGCCAGCGCCTGGCAGATACGTCGTTTGCTATTGTGTAGCCCGCGATATAAGTCAGTGCTTCTTCTTCAGAGACATCTTTGGCAGCTTTGCCGATTATTACCGCCAGTTCGATTTCGTAGTCCGTTTCAGGCTTTTTCATGCAGACCCTGGGGATTATAACAGGATCGCCCGGGTTTGTAACTGAGGCGGGATTTTTCATAAAGAGAGCCGGGTAGTCCGGGAGATCGAAGCCGGTTTCACCTGCATGTTCTTTGTAGTTGAGGCCTATACACAGGATTGCCGCGGGTATGCACGGGGCGAGCAGCTTTTTTACTGGAATTCGTTTTCCTGTATCCTTTAATTCTTTGAATAAATCACCTTCCAGGAGTACTGCAGAATTGTTCTCATACTGATGGCCGTAATATATATTATTATTCTCATCAAGAAATCGTATAATGCGCATTTTTATTCCTTCCGGTTTTATATTTTTAAAGTACTTTGAATAAAAAGAATGAGCTGTAAATATAATTTGCAAGTCTTTTATTTTGCATGATTCAATATCAACAGAGAGATGATTTTATCCGGTAAATCGAATCTCTCTATGTAAAATAATTTAATTTAAATAAAAAGAAATTATTGAAAAAATGAAATGGACATTATAGTTTTATCCTGTATTATCAGGTGTCTTTATAAGAGAAATATTACTTTAATACCGTACAACAGTATCGGGCAGGGAGGTTTGTCTATTCCGGTCTTTAAAGCCCGATAATAACACTGAAATGTTTTGTGACTGAAACATGTAGAGGAAAGATGGAAATGTACAGAGGCAGAAGTCTTACAGTTGTAAATGATTTTTCTACGGATGAGCAGT
>CAZVYR010000243.1:0-6466 GCA_964631555.1 uncultured Leptospirales bacterium | reverse complement strand
GTTTAAAGGATTTTGCTTCATTGTAGCGTTTTGCTTTTGCTTTCGGCTGTTCATACGCTGAGGCAACTTCACGTACCCGTCTTTTTCTATTTACGGGGCCGCTTGCTTTATGTGGCCTGATCTCAATGCTTTGTCTGCTTTTCCTTCCTTTGTCAGAAAGGAAATGAACGCCCGCGCTTTTATCTTCGATGTAAAGATCTTCATTAGCCCATGAAACAGGTATCTTATATTTTGTGTATGCTTCAATCGCTTCCAGGTTGTATACGTATTTTTCGCATGCCAGGGATATTGCTTTTCCTGATTTACCTGCCCGTGCTGTTCGGCCGATCCTGTGAACATAGTTTTCGCAGTCCTCAGGAAGATCATAGTTGATCACAAGGTCCAGGTCATTTATGTGAAGTCCGCGTGCAGCGACTTCCGTTGCTACAAGGATCTGGATCTTTCCGGCTTTAACCTTTTCGATTATCCTGAGGCGCTTGCTCTGGGGTAGGTCTCCCATGATATATTGCGATTTAATGCCGTTATATTCCAGGCGTTTGCACACTTCTTCAGCGGTTCTTTTCATATTCGTAAATATCAGGGCATTATTAGGTTTCTCCCTGTTTAAAATACCCAGAAGGAGCCTGAACTTTTCATCTTTTCCTACGTGGAAAATTTCCTGTGTTATGTTTTCGACGATTATATTTTCCGGGGAAATTTCGATTTCCGCGGGGTTATTCATGTATTTCCATGCAAGATTTCTTACACGTGTGTTAAGTGTCGCGCTGAATAACATGGTCATTCGTTCTGTCTGGGGCGGCATACCGCTTATTATTTTGGTGATATCGGGTAAAAATCCCATGTCAAAAAGCCTGTCTGCTTCGTCAATTACGAGTATGCCTATTTGCCTGAAATCTATTTTCCGCTGGTCGGCAAAATCTATGAGCCTTCCGGGAGTCCCGACAATGATATCAGTGCCCTCGGAGAGCATTTTTTCCTGTTCAGTATAGCCCACTCCACCGTAAAAACAACCGGTAGTAAATTTCAGGTATTTGCCAAGCAGCATCGCTTCCTTTTCAATTTGTACTGCGAGTTCCCTGGTAGGCGCTATTATGAGGGTTTTTTTCCCGCTAAGCGTTTTATCGTTAAGAAAAAGATGATAAATGGAAATAAGAAATGCGGCTGTTTTGCCTGTCCCGGTCTGGGATTGAACGCATACATCCTTTTTATCCAAGGTTTTTTGAAATGTTGCTTCCTGGACAGGCGTACATTCAGTATATCCGGCGGCTTCGATCCCTTTCAGAAGGTCTTTATGTAAATTAAGTTCAGTAAATTTCATTATATTAATAAGTTCATCAGCAATTATATTTGTTTATATATTATACAAAAAACATTTTATGTCAAATTTGTCCTTTATAAAAACAGAAATGAAAGACTAAAAATTATAGAAGCTTTTAGTCAAGGAAAAAATTATTATCACATACTTTTAGTTAATTTATATGATTTAGCCAGCAGCCATATTGACGAGGCTATTATCAATTCAGTTACGAATATAAGAGCCCATATAAAAAAAGCCGGATTATTAAGAGAAGGCAGTGAATTCCATACAAACTTTGTAAGGATGATCCTTGCTATCCAGAATAATAGTACTATTATGCTGGCGTTGTATACGGTTTTATTTCTGGTTTTTATAAACAGCCCCAGAAAGATAACAAGACCGCAAATCACTTCAACTATGCCGAAAATGAGCTCGAGGATATAATTATTGTTGTTCAATGAGTATATGCTTTCACCAATATTCGGGGAGATGCCTGCTATGCCTAACAGCAATAAAAAAATGCCGATAATGACTCTTAAAGTCCGGGTTGACATAAAATGCTCCTTGGTAACATTTACTTTTGTATTTTTTAATAAAAGTGTATCCTTTTTATTTAGAATGTAAAGATTTTTTAATTATTCTTTTAAATAAAATTTTACATGATTCCGGCGCGCGATATATATTGATTCAATACAGCTTGTTTTTGCCGGCGGATTTTCCACTAATTTTAACAAAAATATCATTTATACACAGGCCTGTGAATTGATAACCTGCTTCTTTGATCTTTTCAAGCTTTGATCTTTTCTAGACATACGATTGTTGCAGCCGTTATCCCGTAGCCAGGTGCAGCGAACCAGCCGACTATCGGGATCATTAGCAGGACAATGAATCCCACGCCAAGGCCGGTCATGGTTGCCCGGTTTTCCCTGGCAAAACGTATGCTTTCTTTTATTGAATATTTTTTCCTTTCGAGCGTTATATCCGAAAGGCCAATGCCAGTATAATATGCCTGTACTATTAAAATGAGTATGGGTGAGGCTATTGTGCCGAGAAGCGGGATAAATACAACGAGCCATGAAAGAAGGGTCAGGATCAGCATTAAAAACAGGTTTCTGATAAAAAGGATCAGCCCTCTTATTATATCGATAATCAGTCTTTTCAGGCTGAAAGGAGGCGGTTCCCGGTTGTATAAAACTGTTTCGATTTTTTCGGATAAATAGCTGAGTATCGGGGAGAAAAGAATAAGTACTACTTCTTTGTATGTTATGAATATCAGGAGTAATAGGAATATCCAGAGTATTATGCTGACCGTTACCTGCATGAATTTGCCTTGCAGGAATACCGGGAAATAATTTGCGACAATGTCGGCAGATATACCTGTTAGGAAGGAAACTCCAATTATTATCAGTAAGGAGATGTAGCAGAGGCTTAAAATACCAGGTGCAATCAGGTATGGCCATAGTTTATATTTTGAGATGATGACAGCAGCTTTAAAATAGCTGGTAATACCGTAAAACAATCCTTTCCCCGGTATGTTATTATTCATTATTGAATTTCAATTTGTGCAATATGGATTTCAGGGCCGCTAAAAACAGCCCGTTTAATTAAGTTATAATAATATTTAAGGTATATTTTTAATGTTTGTCAAGCTCTAAAAAGACTTTACAGTTTATTGTATTTAGTCAATAATTCACCGATATTTTTTAAAAACATTTTTATCCGGGTAATTATGAGAAATAAGAGGAATATATCCAGTCATTACAAAATATTATTATATTTATTTGCCGGTTTTATAGTATTGTCATTATCATCAGTTCTTTCCGGCCAGTCGGAATCCACCCAGCATCCAAGACAGGCGACTGTTAAAATAATAAAAACTTATATCAGGCCGAGTTACTGTGTGCCGTGGAAAATGAAGAGTTACAGCTCGACAGTGGGATCAGGCGTAATTATACAGGATAAACTTATCCTGACCAACGCGCATGTAGTATCGGATTCAACATTTTTGCAGGTACAGAAAGAAGATGATCCTAATACTTATGAAGCGGAAATATTGTACGTGGGCCATGAATGCGACCTGGCGCTTTTGACGGTAAAGAGCAAAGACTTTTTCAGCCAGCCGCTAAACCTTGAGTTCGGAGGTATTCCTGAGCTCAAGAGCATGGTGGCGACTTACGGTTATCCTATGGGAGGGGAAAGAATTTCCATTACGGAAGGTGTCGTTTCAAGGATAGAGATAGGGCTTTACTCGCACAGCAAGAAGTCGGAATTGCTGACAATACAGACAGACGCGGCGATCAACGCCGGAAACAGCGGGGGGCCGGTCATACAGGACGGCAGAATAGTGGGTATAGCATTTCAGGCTATTACCGACTCGAATAATATCGGGTACATGATACCTGTTCCGGTTATTAAACATTTTCTCGATGATGTTAAAGACGGAAAATATGACGGATTCCCGGATATCGGCGTCTTTACCGGGGAACTCCTGAATGAGAGCTACAGGGAATACCTGGGTATGAAAAAAGACCAAAGCGGCGTTGTTGTTACTAATGTAGCTGAGGGATCCAGCGCGGAAAACATACTGAATAAAGGAGACGTTTTACTGAGCATTGACGGGAACACGATCGCTAATGACGGAAGTATTAAATATAGTTTCGGGAGGATACGTTTTTCCATAATAGTAGACGAGAAGCAGATCGGCGATACTGTTGTTCTGGAGGTTTTAAGGAAAAAGCATGTTATTAAAACATCAATAAAGCTTAGCCGGTTCATACCGCGTATAGCCTGGTATGATGAGTTTGAAACTCTTCCGAAATATTATATATTTGCAGGTATTGTGTTCCAGCCTTTGAACAGGGAGTTCCTTAAGTGCTGGGATAAATGGTGGTATATGGCTGACAGGAGAATGCTGTATTATTTTTCATATCTTGACAGGGATAATGCAATCCCCTGGAAAAAGGAATTTGTTGTAATTAACCATGTATTGCCTGATAAGGCTAATACATACGTTTCGGATATAAGCGATCTTATTGTTGATATTATAAACAATAAAAAGATAACAAAACTGGAAGATGTTATTGAAGCATTAAAAAGACCTGTGGGGGAATACCATATTATTGAAACAGAAGGTTTCAACAAGCCTATTGTATTAAAGGCCTCTGAGATTAAAGAGGCCAATAAGCGTATACTGGAAAAGTATGAGATCCCTTCGGACAGAAGACTTGATAACTGAGGGAACATCTGCGATCGGTTTGGGTTGCTGACAATAAAGTATGATAATGACAGGCAAGCGGGACACGAAACAGAACACAGCAGGATATATTATGAAGAAATATTTATTTTATGCTTTTACTCTGATCTTTTTTTCAGGGAGCGCTATTGTTAATGCGTCGCCGGAAAAGTATAGCGATAATGTTGTTACAATAACCGTAACCAGCCAGGGCTATGATTATAATTCTCCATGGCAAAAATTATCCTTTAATAAGGAAGTTGTAACAGGGACAGTAATCGAGGGTAACAGGATATTGACGCTTTCGTATAAACTGGCTGATCATGTCCTCCTGGAAGTGTCCAAGTTCGGCGCATCCCGTAAATATCCGGCAAAGGCTGTATTGAAGGATTATCAAAGCGGACTTGCCGTTATTGAAGTAGCGGATAATGATTTCTTTAAGGATCTGTCTCCTGTAAAATATAATACAGGGGGTTCGATCAGATCAGGGAAAGCGTTGATCGTTAAATGGGATAATAGGGGTATTTTCAAGAAGCATACTGCTGAATATTCCAAATCAGCCATTGAGTTCTTTGAATCGTCAGGGGTCATTCTCACACACCATTTGATGTCGGATATAGAGTCGGGAGGCAAGGGCGAGCCTGTGTTTGTTGGCGGCAGGCTCGCGGGGATTACTTCATGGTACTTGTCAAAGGAAAAGACTGTTAAAGTAATAGACTTATCGCTTATTCTGAGAATGCTCAGGGATCTGAGTGATAATAAATACGAAGGAATGCCTTACTTTTATATTGAGGATGCGGCTCTTGGCAATGACGAAAATCTGAGAGGCTTTCTCGGACTCAATGAACAGGACACCGGGGTTCTGGTTATCGCTGTACCCGGCGAATCAAGCGGAGGCGGTGTTTTAAAGAAGAATGATGTCATATTAAGCATCAATGGAATTGATATTGACGATAACGGGCTTTACCAGTCCCAAGACTATGGGAAGCTGAATTATTACGGGTTGATATGTCTGAACAATCTTTGCGGTGACAAGGTCAATATGAAGATAATAAGAAATAAAAAGAAAATGGATATTTCTTTTGCTCTTAAATCCTTTTCAGATGATTCGTTCTTTATTCCCGGGATAAGCTATGACTCCCCTCCGGAGTTTTATATTATCGGGGGATTAGTGTTTCAGGAATTGACAAAGGAATATTTGAAGACCTGGGGCAAAGACTGGCCAAGCAAAGCGGACAAGAGACTTATGTATTATTTTGATAATTACGCGAGATACCCGGTGCAGGGGGAAAGAAGGATAATAATTTTAAGCTCGGTATTACCTGCTTCGGTTAACCAGGGATATCATAATTATAAAAACCTGATACTTAGCAAAGTAAACGGGGAAAAAATTAAAGATCTGAAGCACGTTAAAGATATAATCGATAAATCAAAAGATAAGTACATTGTACTGGAGTTCATAGGGAACTACAATGTGATCCTTAACAGGGAGGACGCGGAGAGAAGCATAAAAGGGATCATGCAGAAGTACAATATACATGTGCCTTATTATATTGGGAATAAGTAGTAACTCATCCCGCCCGCAGGGCGGTACCGCCCTGCGGGCGGGAACAAATCCTATAGTAACTGCCAAAAGCTGTAAAATATGTTGTTTTTAAATTTAGTTACTCGGAGTAGAGGGTATTTATATTATTTTACTGTATCTGAACTGCGTTGCCCGGTCCGCTTGTGTCCAGTATTTCGTCATTGGCAGTGTCATAAAGATATGTCCTCATTGTCAGCCAGCTTTCATATATAAGCGCAGTTTTTCCCCGGACTGCCGTAACAGAATAATTCGTATCATCTACAATTATTTCAGTGGTTTCAGCACTGTCAGTAAATAATACTGCCATAATCGTATCTATTCCCTGGTTATAGCCGGAGCTTTCTTCACCTTC
>CAZVYR010000242.1:0-6468 GCA_964631555.1 uncultured Leptospirales bacterium | reverse complement strand
ATTTTCAAATCTGTCACCGAGCTCAACAACTATACCCAGAACTCCTTCCCCTGCTTTAATGTATTTACCTTCCCGTGTCCTGAAAGAAGGCCATGACAGCTTTGGCACTCCATAGCTCACCGCTGTATCAAGTGCTGTTTTGTCCGCCTGAGTGTCGACAAAGTTATATTTGATCTTATTATAATTCTCAACATTGCATTTTTTAACTATCTCTTCTACTTTCTTATCAAGGCCAGGTATACCTGAAATAGGCAGATCGCTGCTTACGTACAGGGTAACCTTAATGGGATCATCGAGCTTGAGAAGCGTATCGATCTTGTCTGTCATCTTTTTAATAGTTATGGATATTCTGTATTCAAGGCCCTCAGTTTCAGTGATCGAATTTAGCTTTTCAATCAGATCTCCATGCACTATTGCCAACCCCATATACGCATTTTTGAATTTCAGCTCGTCGCTGGCTATTTCTCTTACCTGTATGGGATTTATTCCAAAGTTGGACGCCATGCCCTTATCCTTTTCCATATCAACAAACTCATATGAAAAATATTTATTCCCGAAATCAGCATACTCATCCATCAGGTCTTTCAGATAACGGTAAACGGAATTATATGGCGCAGGCAGGCCCTCGGTGAAAAATATCTTAATATTAAGAGGATCCTCAAGCCCGGATACCACTTCCTTGCTGATCTTGGAAAGAGAGTAGGAATTATTCTCGGTTAAATCGAACCTGAAATATAATGATACACCCACCAGGTTTATTAATATTATAATAACCAGGTTCAGAAGTATCTTATTTCTTTTAAATACAGAACTGACAGCATCTTTTATCTTCATAGTTTGCTATCTCCTTTCCTCTAAGATTTGAACCGTTGAGATAACCCCGATTGCCGTAACCGATAAAAAATAGATTATATCCCTGGAGTCGATAACTCCCATTGCAAAATTTTTAAAATGATAATCCGCTCCAAGATATTCAGCAAAATTAAGAATCCAGGATGGAACGAAAAATGAAACTTTATCGATCAATGTCAGTATAAAACAAAGTATCAGGCCGATTATAAAAGAAATAATCTGATTTTTTGTTAAAGATGAAGCGAAAATACCGATCGATGAGAACGCCCCGCCAAGAAATATAGCACCGATATATCCCCCGATTATAGGGCCGGGATCCGGAGAACCAACAATACATACGGCAATAACATAAGCAAATGTAGGAACAAGCATGCTTGCCATGAAAACAGTCCCTGCGAGGAGTTTGCCTATTACGACATCATTAAGGGAAACCGGCAGAGTCATTAAAATCTCAAAACTGCCAACGTTTTTCTCTTCCGAAAAAAGGCGCATTGTTACTGCAGGAGCTATAATCGCAAATACTAATGGAAGAAGTTTAAAAAATTCCCTCAGTTCAGCCTGTTTATAAATAAAGAACGTTGAAAAGAAAAACCACCCTGTAACAACAAGGAAAATACTTATTACAATGTATGCTATTGGAGTCGTATAATATGTCATTAACTCCTTTTTCATTATAGTTACCGGATTTTTTAATAATTTACTGATATCTCTTAAAAAATCTTTAACTTTATCATTCATCTTTCTCACCCCTGGTCAATTCTCTGAACACATTTTCAAGTGTACGCGTTTCTTTAACCATTTCGTACATAACCCATCCTTTATTACTTATCAGGTTAAAGATCGCAGGTCTGACTTCCTCATCAATCCCGGCAATTACAACAGCAGAAGCAAATTCACTGTCATCTCCTTTTAGCACGTTTGTTACACCTTTTATAGTCCTCAATTCTTTATCCAGCGAATCAAAATCAGTATTCCCTGCTTTTATGGATATTCTGCTTTCCCTGCCGCCGGAGGACTTTAATTCAGAAGTCAGGTTATCAGCAACAATCTCACCGTTATTGATAATAATAACCCGGTCGCAGGTTGCCTCAACCTCGGAAAGTATATGCGTTGAAAGAATAACTGTTTTTTCCTTACCTATCTCTTTGATAAGCTTCCTTATCTCAATGATCTGGTTTGGATCAAGTCCGCTTGTAGGCTCGTCAAGTATGAGAATGTCAGGATCAGAGATCATTGCATGAGCCAGGCCAACCCTCTGTTTGTAGCCCTTTGAGAGCTCAGCTACATTTTTATGCATCATCTCGTTCAAACCGCACAAATCTGCAATTTCTTTTATTCTTCCCTTGTCTTCTATCCCTCTTATCCGTCCGATATAGCTCAGGTAATCATATACGATCATATCACCGTAAATAGGCGCTGATTCAGGCAGATACCCTATAATGCTTCTGACTTCATCAGGATTCTCATCCACAAGATAATCGCCGATACAAATCTTGCCGGCTGTGGGTTTCAGATAACATGTTAGCATTCTGAGCGTTGTTGTCTTACCTGCGCCGTTAGGACCCAGTAGCCCTGTGATCTCTCCTTTTCTTATTGAAAAAGAAATATTGTTCACAGCCCGGACTTCTCCGTAATGTTTTGACAAATCGCTGACACTAATCATCAAGCTTGATCCTCCGTAAAAAAAAGTTTATTTTAATTTTTTAAGTGAAGTATTAAACAGTCAATTTCTGATAGTAATGTAGTAATTATATATTAGCTCTCTGTTCGTAAGATTTTTTTCTCTGTATGTCTAACTAACCGTGGAGCATGCTGAGGAAAAACGAATTTTTTCTATTTATAACCGTCTGTAATTTTGTCAAATGTTTTTTAAATTCTGCCGAAGTCGTCTTCAATCCTTCTGATATCGTCTTCTCCAAAGTAATCCCCTGTCTGCACTTCAACGAACACAAGGTTTTCCATGCCTGTATTCTTTATCCTGTGCTGTGATCCCCTGGCAATGTCCACGGACTGGCCTTCGGATAATTCAATCTCTTCTTTATTTAAAGTAACCGATCCTGTGCCTTTAACAATAAACCAGTGTTCCGACCTCTTTTCATGCACCTGTAAACTGAGGCGCTTACCAGGATACACAATGATTCTCTTGACCTTGTGATCCTTTTCATCCGAAAGTATCTCAAAAAATCCCCACGGACGGCGGCATTCATCATTTTTCAGGTTTTCCATATTTTATTATTTAAATCAAGCTGACTGATTCTTTGCAATATAACCCCTTGCCGGTTTAAAGTACAACTAATAATCCGAACCATGCTGGTCTGATGTATCAGTCAGCCTGAAAGTTTAAATCGTTATAATGATTGTTGCCTGACTTTACCCGTTCCTTGCCATAAACGCTTTCATAAAATCAACGAGCGCCTTTACGCCTTCTAACGGCATTGCATTATAAACAGAAGCCCTGCATCCTCCAACCGAACGATGTCCCTTGAGACCGCTCAATCCTTCTTTTTCAGCCTGTTTTATAAACTCAGCTTCCAGGTCCTCATTCGGCAATCTCCATACTATATTCATTTTTGATCTTGAGTTAATATCTACAGGGCAGCGGTAATAGCCATTGCTGCTGTCTATCATGCTGTATAAAAGTTTTGCCTTCTCATCCCGCCGCTTTTCGATTTCAGCCATTCCGCCTATAGACTTAATCCATTTAAAAGTAAGATTGGACATCCAAATTGAGAAAGTCGGCGGTGTATTGTACAAGGAATTGTTCTCATTATGTAAATCATACCTGAGATAAGCAGGAAGATCAGTCCTGGCCTGCTCAAGCAAACTCTTTTTTATCACAATTAAAGCCATCCCGGAAGGAGCCAGGTTCTTCTGCGAACCGGCGTATACCATATCAAGATTCTCCCATTGCAAAGGACGCGACATTATCTCCGACGACATATCCGCAATCAAAGGAGCTTTAGTATCAGGAAATTCCTGCCACTGTATACCCCCGATCGTCTCATTTGAACATAAATGCACATATGCTGCGTTCTCCGTTAGCTTCAGTTCGTTTATTTTGGGTATCCTTGTATAATTCTCTTCCTTGCCGTCCCATGCAATATTCACATTACCTATAAGCTTTGCGTCACTTAAAGCCTTCTTAGCCCATGACCCTGTATTTATATAATCTGCTGTTAAACCATGTTTTAAAAATGCCATTGGAACCATTCCGAACTGAAGCGTTGCCCCACCCTGCAATAAGAGAATAATAAAATCATCAGGAATATATAATAATTCTCTGGCCAAAGAGATAGTTTCATTATGTATTTTGTCATAAATTTTCCCCCTGTGGCTCATTTCGATCAGGGACATTCCTGATCCTTCAAAATCAACAAGCTTTTCCGATGCTTCCTGAAGTGCCTGCAGGGGAAGAATGGAAGGCCCTGCCGAGAAATTATAAATTCTAGCCATTTAAAAATTTTCAACCTCCGTCTATTATTACTTTCATGAACAGGAATTTTCCAGATAAACCGGGATAATATCGCGGAATAGCATATCATTACCGGAAAATATTTTCCCTCACTGCGCAATACAAATAATCACTCAGTTGCTCTTTTAGGCATAAACAAGATTAAGAACATAAAGCAACAAGAGTGATGCCGCAAACCATATACTCAAGTTTATCTGCTTTTGAAATAGTGAAATTTACTATTATTTATTTCGTATTTCCATTAAATCGACTGTTAAACATCAGGCTTATCAGTAAAACGTAATGGCAAAAATATCGAAAATCCCTTATTAAATAGCACAATTTCAGCAAAAAAGATTTCAGAGTCAAGCATATAATTGGAAATAACTACAAATACTTGGGGAGAAAGCTAATCCTGTTTCATCCTGGACATAAACTGACGTATGAAATTTATCATACTAGTCAGCACAAGACCGCTGAGGATTACATCAAGAAGTACCGGTATATCGATTCCGGTTCCTCTGAAGATTCTAAGCACATTCACTTTATAGCAAATAAAAAGCGATAAAAGGATTGCAACCACATCCCTTGTAGCCTCAACCGGACGCGTGGAGGGCAGTTTCTTAAAAGCCGACATTGAAAAAAGAGCCATAATAGCAGCATTCAATACAACTGAAATTATGAAAAGATTTACAACATTCATCAGTAAAATTTCACCTTTCATATTCTACACTCCTATTATCATATTTATTATATTTATACAAGTGATTGCTGAGAATATCAAGCTTTTTATAATGCGTCCTTGAAGGGAGGGACATGCTGATTTATCCATATCTTAAGCCGGTTATTGACGACCTGTCCGATGTTTTAATCTCCCAATGGTTTAATTCTCCGCAGCATATACACGATGAACACTTTTAATAGAATACAGCTCAGGGACTGAAGTTTATATTCTTAATATAATTTAAAATAAGACAGTCCCTGATGCTTAATATTTATTTTACTTCAAGCGCTTTTGAATTCTGCCACAACCCGTGAATATTACAATAACTCGAAGCGTAAATCACCCCAGGCTTCTCTGTTTTGAAACTTAACATTGCAATATGATGAGTATAAATTGTGCTTGTATCCGGGCCATCTGTAGATTCACCATGAGCCGTGAAATCTGCTTTGCCTATTTGATAAGGATATTTATCGCCATTAGCTTGAAAATATACTTCTATCCAGCGAATATGGTGTTCGGTTTTATTCGGATGAGCGATATCCTTTCCTACAGAAACCTGGACATTAAAGAATTCACCTTTTTTTACACTATCAGGCGCTTCAATTACCGGGACATGTTTCTCGGCTTTCCAGTCAGCGCTTTTAAATAAATCTTTAAATTCCGACATCAGAAATCCTCCTGTAATAATAATTTTTATTTTTTCTGTTTTCCTATACTACAACGCTTCCATCTGAAATGCAAACAAGATAATTTATAATCCGAAAAAGATTTAAGCAATCCCGGATTATACTTACCGCATCTCATTAACGCGTATGCGTGCCGTAAGCAAATACCGGCCTTGGAATATCCGGGGGATACTGAAAATTCTGGGCAGCCATAAGTACCATCTGGTGTCCGAGCAAGTTTGCAGCTTCCATGCATTTCTTCAACTCCGTTACAGCTCCTTTAGGACCGGCGTACGCAGCCACAAAGCTCGCGGGAATTATCTGGCGCGTAACCATATAAAAATACAGATCCTTAACAGCATCGGCCATGCCGAAGCTGGCAGCGACCGCTACTACTCCCCCAACCTTGTTGGCCAGGCTCCTTTCAGGCCTGTTAAGGGAGAATGTCCTGTCAATTATTGTCTTGGCCTGGGAAGTCATATTATAAAAATATGTCGGAGTGCCGAACACTATTCCGTTTGCGTTTAACATTCTTTCATATAAATTCTGCATGTCATCATCAATGCGGCATTTGCCGGTTTCACGGCAACTGCCGCAACCCTGGCAATGCTGTATATTTTTTCCAACCACGCTGTAAAGCTCTGTATCCGCGCCCTCTTCTTTAGCCCCGGCAAGGACCTCATTCAGCAAAACAACTGTATTCCCGTCCTTATTCGGACTGCATGAAAGACCTAATATTTTCATATATACCTCCATAATAATATAAAATAATTTAA
>CAZVYR010000241.1:0-6471 GCA_964631555.1 uncultured Leptospirales bacterium | reverse complement strand
ACAGAAGGAGAAAGAATATATTACGACTTTTCACGATCAAGGGAATGGATGCTGAATGTAGGTTTAAAATATACCTATTTGAACAGATTCGGAGTAGAGTTTGATATACTTATGCAAAAGAAAGACCGCGCCAACAGAATTTTACAAATTGAGTATATCGACGAATTTTAAGGCAATATACTTTATGAAAAACAATTTACATTCCGCTTCCCGCTATATATTGCCTGCAATAATTATTCTGCTTGTTTCCGGCTTATTAACCTATATTCCCAATAATAAAGTTGTTGCAAAAAACAGGTTTTGTGATATCTATATAATCAATAAAGACAATAAGAAGATCCCTCTAAAAGCGGAAATCGCTGAGACCGGTGAAAGCCATACTACCGGGCTTATGTTCCGTAAACAGCTCGATGAAAATACAGGCATGCTTTTTGTCTTTAAAGACGAGGCCCGGCGCGGCTTCTGGATGAAAAATACGTATATACCGCTCAGTCTTGCATATATTGACAGTCATGGAGTAATTGACAAAATATATAATATGGAACCACTTAACACCTCAGTAACATATCCTTCCGTAAAACCATGCAAGTTTGCACTTGAAGTAAACCGGGGATGGTTTAAGAAAAATAATATTACAAACGGCTGCAAAACAGACTTTAATGGATGCTTCAGTAAATAGAATAAAATCCTCAGCAAATGAAAAGGCTTTTTTAATCGGCTTACGACTCAACAATAATCCTGTTGAAGAAGTACAGGATTCTCTTGACGAATTAAGACTGCTTGTTAAGACCGCAGGCGCGCTAATCATTGACAGCATAATCGTTAAAAGAGAAAAGATCGATCCCGCCTTCCTGGTGGGCACAGGTTACCTGGAAAAGCTGAAAGAAGTCATAAGCACAAACAAAATCACTCTTATCGTATTTGACCTTAACCAGATCAAACCCGTACAGGTAAGAAACCTCGAAGAAGCATTAAAATGCCGTATTATAGGGAGAACTGAAATAATACTGGATATCTTTGCCATGAGGGCAAGAAGCGCTGAAGCTCATATCCAGGTGGAGCTTGCCCAGTTAAAATACATACTGCCCAGGCTTAAGGGTTTAGGGGGCGTTCTCTCAAGAACCGGAGGCGGCATCGGTACCAGGGGCCCCGGAGAAAAGATGCTTGAAACAGACAGAAGACACATAGTAAAGAGAATATCCAAACTAGATAAAAAACTAGACAGAATAGCAGGCCACAGAGAACTCATCAGGAAATCAAGGTCAGGCCATCTCCTTGGCGCTGTTGTAGGATATACAAATGCAGGTAAATCCACGCTGATAAACCGGCTGGCCAAAGACGATCTCTTTGTCGAAGACAGGCTCTTCGCAACACTGGACTCATATACACGCGTCGTCTATCTTGATATCAATAAAAAGGTACTTCTTACAGATACAGTCGGCTTTATCCGCAACCTGCCTGCTAATTTAATAGAATCCTTTAAATCAACGCTTGAAGACATAAGAAACGCCGATTTCCTGATTCACGTAATGGACGTAACATCGCCTGATATAGAAAAGAAGATCAGAGTAGTTGATACTGAGCTTGCGGAACTTCAATGCAACAATAAACCCACGATCCTGTTCTTCAACAAGTGTGATTCCTGCAATAACATGAATATTATGCTGGATAAGTACCCTAACGCAATACTCGGTTCCGCGATCAATGATATCGGCATTCAGGAACTAAAACAGCAAATAATCGATATTCATGACAATACCCTGAAATTCAAAAAATTAGTAGCCGGAGAATTGAGTTACTCATCATGACAGGCTTTTTATTATTTAATTTATCGTTGAATTGCTAAATTGGTTTAATTTAAATAAATTTCACGCCGCAAATAGTCCATCCGTGTCCTTTGCGGCTAAGTCAGCATCCTGCTGCCTTGAAATTTATTAAAATTAAACCAATTTAGCAATAATATAAGCCACATTGAGATGAAAAGTCAGTCAAGTCGGGAAAAGTATTAACCGATGACATTAGTAATATGAAAAAGTTCAAATTAATAGCATTTATCTCAATACCATTACTCATTATCCTTTCCATTGTATTAATTAAGGCCAATAACAGCAGAATCGAAAAAGATGCACTCGAGAATATTGAGAATTCCATTATCATAAAAGGTATTGAACCGGACAGTGATGATATCATTGAAGCCAATACAACTGATCCTGATGGAGGAGTCATAATTTATAACGACTCCTTTGATGATTTAATTGAAAACACGGGAAAAGCTACGGCAGACAACTATGCAAATAAAGATTCATCTTCAAGCAAGATAAGCACTTTTGATGAATACAAGAACAATATTATTACAAAATTAAAAGCAAAAGATAAGAGATGGCATCTCACGTCTCACAGGATCAGGAAAGGTGAAAATCTCTGGCTCATAGCTAAGAAATTTAATACGAATTATAAATTGATTATAAAGGCAAATGAAATAAATAATCCTGATGTTTTGAATCCAGGAAATACAATCCTTATACCGAATAAAAACGGACTGAAATACAGAATAGAGAAATACGATACCCTGATAAAAATATCAAAAAAGTACGGAATAGAGAAAGACACTATAGTAAAACATAATAAAATAAAAAATGATCTCATACGATACGGTGAATATATATTTATTCCTGACGCTGCAGACCCTGTTAAGAAATATGCTGAATCCGTAAAAAGCAGGAACACGACCGACAGCAAGGAAAGGCAACTAGCATCAGATTCCGGCAAAAGCAGAATGAAATTCGCGTGGCCCCTGATCGGAAGGGTCACTTCCGCTTTCGGGCAAAGGAAAAACCCGATAACCAATAAATCAAAGTTTCATTGCGGACTCGATATCAGTGCGAACATCGGTACTGAAGTAAAAGCATCCGCAGACGGAAAGGCAATTTACAGCGGCTGGAAGAAAGGATACGGTCGTGTAGTAATATTAAAGCATGAAAAAGGTTATATTACAGTATATGCTCATAATAAAGAAAATATAGTCAAGCCAGGCGACAAAGTCAAAAAAGGAGATGTGATTGCTTTATCCGGTATCTCAGGCGCTGTTACCGGTCCACATCTCCATTTCGAGATAAGAAAGTATGTCACTCCATTAAATCCATTGAGGTTTCTTAATTAAAAATATGCTTCGAATAATAGTGACAGTATGTTTAAGCTTATTACCATGCTTAGTCTATGCCGCGGATATGCTTTTGCCTGAAGATGAAAAATATACCAAAGCATTTTACACGCAGCTGGATGAAACAGGCTGGGATGTTGAATTAAAAGGTAAAATAATATCAATAAGCGCAAGGGAGAATTTAAAGGAAAGCGATATATCACAAAAGATTCAGGATAAGACACGAGCATCTGCCAGGCTTTACAACAATTACGGTATCAATATCGGGGATACGCTTTATATTATTAATCCAGATCACCTTATTGTCGGCAAGCTTACTGTGTATTCTGTTTTTAAAACAAGAGCCCTCGGGTATTTGCTTATAGGCGATGGTAACCTGCGCCTGGTTAATATTGGGGATACCCTGGTAAGTAAAGTGGATATACAAGCAGAAAACGCATACGTATATAAAGCCAAAGGAGATCATTCCCAGGAGACCGGCCAGGAAGGAGAGGCTATCAGTTACTATCAATCAGCTATTGAAATAGACAAGGGAAATGCCGAGGCACATCTGTCTCTTGGCTATATTTATTTAAACAATGATATGCTTGAATTTGCTGCTAATGAATTACTGGAAGCCGAAAAGTATAAAAAAAGAATATATGATAACGAAGATAAATTTTTACTTTATAAGGGCCTTTCAGAAGTAAGATTCAAACAAGCTTATTTCACCAGACTCCCTGATGACCTCAGGAATAGATACATCAATGATGGTATTGATTTTTGTAAAGAAGCACTGGAAATATACCAGGGCTCAGTTGAAATAAATTATTACCTGGGAGTATTCTACTATAAAAATAAACAGCCTCTGGATGTTAATGCCAAAGAACAATTTTTAAAAGTAATTTCACTCGACCAGAATTATATAGAAGCTTACATAGCACTTGCCGAATTATATGAAAGACATAATAATAAAGACAGGGCTGTATCATATGCTGAAGAAGCATTAAAAATTGACCCTGCTAATGATCGGGCTAAATTCATATTAGAAAAATTAAAATAACTCCGCTTTATCTTTTCAACACTCAATTACTCCTTTGAATCACTTTCTTTATCACTTTCTTTGCTTCTGTCCTGATTTTTATATGCGCGTGTTAAGTGTAAAATCCGGAATCCCTTTGAATATTGGTTTTTAAACGAAAGGAACCGATCCTGGTATGGTATGAAGCCGAGTTAATACTTGAATTATCCAGTATTATGGAACGGAGGGAAAACGAAATATATTATTTTCCGCATTACTGAATAAAACTATTTGACAATGAGATAATTGCTTTTTATTGATATCGCGTCGGATTGATTAGAAACTCCAGGAGGATATCTTGAAAATAACTGTAATTGGTTCTGGTTATGTCGGTCTTGTAACCGGCGCCTGTTTCGCTGAAATGGGAAACGATGTGTGGTGCGTTGATATAAACGAAGAAAAGATAAATAATCTGAAGAACGGCATCATCCCGATTTATGAACCCGGGCTTGAAGAGATGATAAAGCGCAATCAGATTGAAGGCAGACTTGTTTTTGATACGAAAATAGATAAATGCTTGCAGGAATCATTGTTTGTATTTATTGCCGTGGGCACACCTCCCGGGGAAGATGGTTCCGCTGACCTGCAGCATGTTATTCAAGTCGCGCGTAATATCGGAAGTAAGCTCGAAAAATATACTATTATAATTACAAAGTCCACAGTACCTGTGGGAACTTCTCAAAAGATAAAAGAAGCCATACGCCAGGAATTGATAAAGCGCGAACACAACGATCTTGAATTCGACATAGTATCCAATCCGGAATTTCTTAAAGAAGGAAACGCAATTGAAGACTTCATGAAACCTGATAGGGTAGTGATAGGGGTTGAAAACGGGAAGGCTGAAAATCTTATGAGGGAGCTTTACTCTTCGTTTTTGCGAAAAGGAGAAAGGATCATCATGATGGACATCCCGTCATCGGAATTGACCAAGTATGCAGCTAATGCGATGCTTGCCACCAAAATTACTTTTATGAATGAGCTTTCAAAACTGTGCGAAAAAACAGGCGCAGACATAGAAAATATAAGAAGAGGAATCGGTACGGATGAAAGGATCGGCACAGCGTTTCTTTTCGCGGGACTCGGTTACGGCGGATCGTGCTTTCCAAAAGATGTTAAGGCCCTGATACAGTCGTATTCGGATTATGGTCTGCAGGCCAATATACTTTCCGCAGTTGATAAAATCAACAGCGATCAGAGATTTTTGTTCATAAAAAAGATATTAAAATATTTCAACTACGAGATGAATAATAAAACGATTGGCATCTGGGGATTATCCTTTAAGCCGCAAACCGATGATATGCGTGAAGCTCCATCTATTGATATAATAAATACTCTCAGGGATAAGGGAGCGCTTATTAAAGCCCATGATCCGGTTGCAATGGAGTCTGCAAGAGCTATACTGGGAAATGACAATATTGAATATAAAGATAAATCATACGACGCCTTAATAGACGTTGATGCGCTTTTGCTATTAACAGAATGGCATCAATTCAGAAAGCCTGATTTTGAAAAGATGAAAACGCTAATGAAGAATCATGTAATATTTGACGGAAGAAACCAGTATGAACCTGATAAAATGAAAGAGAAGGGATTTATCTATTTTCCAGTGGGAAGGGGTTTCCCTGTAAAATAATGGTATCATATATACAATTTTAATATTGATATAAAGATTTCATGGATTGTTGCCCAGGACTGCTTATTTTACGAACAGGATTATAGATGTATCGTGTTTCTGTAAGAATAATAGAAATTTCTTTATGGGACATAAGATGTCTTATCGGAATCCTTATATTTTCTTTATGATTGTCCTTATGTTCTATGAGAATTTATTTAATATTTTTTTTCAGTATGCCAGCATTAAAAACGAGCTAACATTGGAATTTGTAATATAATAAATGAGCATCTTTAACGGATGCTCATTTTTATTGAAATAATAATTGAAGTTGGATAATCAGCGGTTTACAGTTAGAGATATACTATTAATATTCTTCGTCATTGTTGTATTCATCTTCAAGATCATTATATTTAGCAACTTCAGGTGATTTACCGGATATTTCTGATTCTGTGCTTGCTTGTACTTCGTTTTTGTCTTCCTTGTTTTCAGTCGTAGTTTGTGCAGACTCACCTGTTTCTGTTTCGTCACCGGTTTCTTCTTTCTTAGTATCATCCATTTCTAACATTGAATCCAGATCTATTTGCTGCATTGAGGTGCCTTCGATTATTGCGTTTGACATTGAATCCAGAAAGACTC
>CAZVYR010000240.1:0-6484 GCA_964631555.1 uncultured Leptospirales bacterium | reverse complement strand
TGGAGGAGCTGGAAAAAATACCGGATGTGATACGGCTTAACCGAAAAGCATCCTTTTGCCAGGTACCGGCAATGGTTCGGAGACTGGGCATGACTCTTGGTGTGACCAGGGACGATTTTGGCGATCGCTGCGCCCGAATTAACGGTCTTGCGCCAACTACTGACAAACAGGTTGCATGGGAAGCGGACTCCTTTGCCAATACCTGGTTTGCCAATGTGGAAGAAGCAAAGAAACAAATGGCGCAATATCCATTAATCCCGCCGGGAGAGGCTGTCGTGGTCGCCCCGCTTGCAGCCGGAAAATTTGAACCCGACATTATCCTGATATACGCAAATCCGACACAGATGATGCTGCTGATGAACGGGCTTCAGTTTAAAGACTATGAGCGGTTTCAGTTTTCCTTTATCGGCGAAGGGTCCTGCGCCGATTATCTGGCACAGTGTTATAAAACCGGCAAACCCGCCCTGGCTATACCCTGCCTGGGAGAAAGGGCGTTTGGCACTGTTACCGAGGACGAGCTGGTCATGGCACTGCCGCCTGCAATGATGGAAAAGGCAGTTGAAGGATTGCAGTCGCTCAAAGCAAGGGGAATCGGTTATCCTATCATGTATCTTGGTCCTCTGAATGATCCTTCCCCTATACTGACTCAGATTTACCCTGAGTGGTGGGAGCGTCGCTGACCAGGGACCGGCACACATCTTGTTCACGCCGCTTTGGCGTTTTTCATTGCACCGGATTCAAAGCAGCGGCTTATCCGGCAAAAAACTCTGGTGTTCTTTTCTTTTACAATAACGCCGGTATGCGTATAACGCTGCCTTTCAAAAATAAATGAAAGGAGAGAAAAATGGATGCTTTAGAGTCAGGATGGAAGATAAAGGGAATTTACAACGAAGCCTGCGCCTCGGAAGGCCATTGTCCTTATTATTTCGGCAGGGACAAGGAAGGCGGCTGCCGTTATTTCATGGTATTCAGGATTATGGAGGGGAAAGTAAATGATGTGGATCTTTCCGGGATTACCGCGGTTTATGTAGGTGATCTCCCCCACGCGACATTCGCAGAGGTACAGGAGAAAGGATCGGAGGGAGCCGTTTATATCAGCGACAATACCAGTCCGGACCAACGCAGGATTCTCGATAAACTTACAGTCGAGGCTCTGGGCGGGGTTTTAATGAAAAAAATATTGGGGACCAGGTACGTAAAGATTGATGTTGAAGCGACTGAAGACACACTTCATGTAAAAATACCTTCAGGTGAAATGAAAATGCATCTTACCAGAAGCAATGACGGAAATCCGGTTCGCATTGAAAATTCGACCCTGCCTTTTTTAACGAACGTAAAAGCGGCTCATACTCCTTTTTGGTATTGGTCCGATTATAACCGTCACTACGACTATAAAAACCGTTGCGGCACCTGGGCCGATTATGTCATGGCACCGATGCCTCAGCAGTAATAATGCAGGATATATATTATGAACGCCGACGTCCGACCACCGCCAAATAGCCGGCAGTATCAGGCTTAAGCCGACTGTGTACGCCCGGCACGGGTGTGAACTCATAGAGTGAGAGTCTCTTGTAGTACGGTCGCCGTCAAGAAATATTTGACGAGAACTATTAGCAAAAGGCAGGAGCCGATTTGAGAGGATTGGTCTGAAGGAAGCCTGCAAGCAAAGCTGCGTACCGTCGTACCTCGCTAAAGATTATGAATTGTTGTTGTAAGCACAATGATCCCGAATTGCCTTGACAAATATCCCTCTAATTATTTAATTGTTTTATTGAGTGATGTAAAAAATACATATATTTCAATAAATTTACAGGAAAAGCGTATTTAAATGATAGACTTAACAGATTCAGCAAAAGAGCAGCTTGACGAATATTTTAATGGGAGAGAGCCAACACCCATAAGGGTCTTTATTAATTCAGGCGGCTGAGGTGGCCCATCCCTAGCAATGGCTCTGGATGAGCCTAAAGAAACTGACGATGTTTATGATGTAAAAGGCCATAAACTTGTAGTGGACAAAGAGTTAATGAAACTGGCCCAGACAATTAAGGTTGATTTCTCTGGGATAGGTTTCAATATTGATTCTAAAATTGATTTTGGTGCTTCAGCATGTTCCAGTTGCGGCACAGAAGGTTCTTGTTGCAGTTGATTAATATAGTTCAGTTGAAAGTGTATATGAAGGGTGCTATTTCAAGCACCCTTTTTGTTTGACTGGGCTGCATTAAGATTGTATTTGTTATGAATGCGACAATTCCCGTTTATAATTGTTGAAACCGGGCTGATTTTTGGGGAATCCCGATTTTCGTTATTCCGGTCAGGTAACCTTGGCCTGTGCTTATAATTGCCGTGATTTGAATGTAACGGCACAGGCCGTTATAAATTAATCAGATATTGAAATTCAGCAGGTGATACCGTGTTAAAATAATAGCAGCACCGGCGTTGAAAAAATCAATTATTTCAGTATACAATTTTATATTATATGCTGCTATCCTGATAGCAGCGTGCTTTACCAGGGAGATAATTACTGCAGTTTAAAGATTCGGTTTTTTCTTCCTGAAAATACCGGCAATGAAATTGAGTACTTTTCCAATACCATGCATCCCCGTAAGCTGGGATTTTGTAATATTGATATCGTTCTCAGTCCCGAGCAGTATCAGGATATCGTTTTTCTCCAGCAGCGTGTTGCCGTCCGGAAGCATTGCTATGTCGTTCTTGATAAGCGGCCCTACAAGAACGTTTTTAGGCAGGTTCGTCTCTTTCAACCTTCTCCCTTCGAGCATGGAATGATCTTCCACGCGCAATTGTTTAAGCTTTATCCCGCCCTTCTTTAATATTTTCATAAATTCTTCGATGGAAATATCCTCTTTAAGGCTTATTTTTTTTTCTTTTCCAATCATACTCTTTCCTCACTGGTAATATATTTGAAACTATTCACGCCAGGATAATAAGAAGGCCTTTTGCTGCGTCAATATTATTATATAATAACCTTTTAATTTTCACAATACGAAATTAATATTTTAATCAGATCACCATTCTTAGCTCCCCTCCCGTATGGCACTAACAGGAATTAACTTCTGCTCATGCTTCTCTCTCTTGTCCAAGCAAACTCTTCATTGTGCTGTCTCTCGGTGGGTAAGAAACTGCCGGCAGTACGGCAGGTTAACTCTCTGCTCTGCAGGGTTAACAATTGATTTTAAACGACTAATGGCCCAACTGCTGAATGCGATATTAGACGCTTCTTTAAACAGTATTAAAAAAAGATTTAATTTAAACTGCCTGTTCGCTCATCACACAAAGAGATACTAACCAAAAACCCAGGGACAATCCAAAACATCGCAGGTCACAAAATCGATAGGAAAAAACTGCGGGTCCGACAGCCAGTGCTGCAGCGACAACTGCGCGTATTCATGCTCAGCAGGAGATGTTCCAGTGTATACGTGCCAGTAAAAAATTTAAATTAAAAGTGGACCGGCTTCATTCAATCCGGGCATAACCTATTGTGTGCCCGAAAAGCGCGCGCTGATTCCGCGTCAGTCTGAGCTCTTTTGCAAGAGCTTCCCTGTTGCAGTTATGGAACCATGATGCCAGCCCCATTGCAGATGCAGCAAGGTACACGTTCTGCGCTATCAGGCCAGTATCCACAAAGTAATATGATTTCTGAATCCCCGTATCGTAAAGCCCGGGCTCCTGGAACCCGGCGTTCTTGAATCTTTCGATATCCACTACATAGATCAAACGTACCGGGGCGTCCGCTCCGGCCATCCCCTGTCCCCGGCTTATAGCGAGTGCGCGGCTGTCCCCCGCTGCCACAGGCACCAGCCTGTGAGATTCCGGTTCATAAAAATATATACCATCCTCCATAGCCGCATAGACACAGATCTCCTGAGAATTACTTGCAGACCCGGCAGTCCTGCCCTGACCGCCGAAAGGTCCGCTCCCGGTAACGCGGTTGACTCCCTGGGCCGCCCAGAGTATGTCGGACAGGACCTGTAAAGGAATTTTTTTATCACTCATTTCCCTTGAGGTACTTCTCGTTTTCAGAGCTTCATACACTGTCAGGCATTTATCAAAAACAGGTTCAGGCAGTGCAATAAGCTCCGTATTTCCGTTTTTGTGGTTTTTCATGGCATTTCTCCGCGATTATAATTATTGCCGTCAGCCCGGCTTACCTTGACGGTTTGAGCAGACGGCTTTCCGATTCCCTGCGGGGCTCGGACATGATCTTTTCTCCGTCTCCGTGGAATATCATATCCGCATCATTCTCCAATCCTTTAACTACACCATGAATATACTCAGAAAGAGGTATACCCCTGAACTTCATACACGAGCTGTCGCGCCCCGCCTTGTCCAAATCCGTATCGACCATAGGCGGAACTATCTTTATTACCCTTACCCGGGTATCTTTGAGCTGCTCGCGGAGCACGAGCGAATAAGTATGGACACCTGCTTTTGTCGCATTGTACACAGGCGTGCTCGCCATCGGCATGAAGCCCAGCCCTGAGCTCACGTTGATTATCGCCGCGAACGGTTTCTTCATAAGATGCCCGATAAACAGGGCAGTCATCCAATAACCTTGCTTTTCGAACTGTGAAAAGCCCCGGCAAGGCCGAGCCATATACAGCCCGAACCACCGGTTATAAGCACTGTTCTGTTCGAAAGTTCCATAAAACTATTCCCTTATTTTAAATGTTATTATATTAAAATATTTTCATCAAAGGAGATCCCCATTCTCAGTGTGGGGATACATACTCCTAAAAGATTTTATTTATTCAGCAATTGGTATTTTTATTTACCTTGGCGGTTTCCAGGTTGTATAACTGCTGGAAAAAGCATAGATGAAGCAAAAGATATAGCACAGGAAGCAATAACTCTTCATGTTAAAGGCATGATGGAAGATGGAGAGCAGTTACCTGCTCCTTTAAAATTAGAAGATATAATGGCTGATCCTGATTTCGTAGATGCTATAGCTTATTTAGTAGTTGAAGTACCTGATGTGAAATCCCGAACTATTAGAATCAATATAACAGTTCCGGAAATGACTCTTAAGCAAATTGATGCGGCTGCTAAAAAGATTGGGATGTAAAGATCATCATTTCTTATTCATGCCGCTCAGAATGATATCCAACATGATGAAATAAATATGCATAGTTAATATGTATTTATTAAAAATGCTTTTTGAAACAGGCTCAGAGTCCTTTCTAATAAAATGTCAATCCTATAAATGTTAGCAGATATGCTGCTAGTTATAACTAAAGTGTCAGGTGTGCGGACAGTGATGCAGACATTGAAAACAAAACAAGCATCAATTTCAAGATCTTACTTCAACTGCCGCCGGAACTGTCCGCATCTGGCTGAACACAATGTTAAACGCCGCGTTTATAACGTACCTGATTTTCTTTAAAAGAAAACCTTTTTTATAATTCTTCTTTAATCAAGATATTCTTTCTATTACAATTTTACTACTAATTTATACATAAACAATAACAGTCTCTTCTTCAGCAAAGTCTTCATCCTCGCCAGCATATTCAAAAGGCTGAGTGCACAATTCCGGATAAAGATCAAAAACATCGTTCAACCATTCAAGCAATTCAGGTTCGTCTTTCTTTTTCCTGTAATAATCAACAAGATAATTTACTGTTATCTTTGTTACCCATGTAGCCAGTGTTGCTTTGCCTGCGTCATACTGCCCGATGACTATAACAATCCTGATAAGAATCTCATTAAGCAGGTCAAGCGCCTCCTCTTTACACGCGCTGTATTTAATACACCTTTCATAAATAAGTCCCGAAAATCTGTCGGATAATTCCCTGTAAGCTTCAGACGAACCTTCAGGCAAGCCCTGTGCTACCACTGCATCACTCCATTCAACCACCTCATTAATTCTTTTCATGATAAGTCTCCATTGATTATTTATAGAATATATTCTAATTTGTAGTAATAATTTTATTATTAAAATTATTTTTTACTCCATCATATTAATATACGTAAACCCGTTAGCGAAAACGAGAGAAAATTCTTAATTTGATGAACTTTTTTTAAAAAAATTCAAAAAAAATTGAAAGAATATAAATTTGTATACTAATCTGCAAAGCAATTCTAACCGCTTCAAATCCGCTTCAAATTCTAACTCTGATTTTTTTCACTCTCTCATTTTCCGGATAATAAAATTTTTTATTTTTTTTAAAAAATTTCAAAAAATAAGATGATTTGCCTCGAAAACGCTAACGGGTTTACGTATATAAAGGGTAAGGGAAAAAAAAATTTTCAGGATACGGGATCAAAGAACATCACTATGCCCTTGACAGCACTGCGGTATAAAGATGCACGTAAGCACGGCATGCAGTGCTTATATCCCCGGACAGAGCGACAAAGAGCGTTCACCCTTTTTAAAAAGTCACGAACGAAGTCTTCATTCACGAAGCAGGACTGAACCCTGCTTCCCCGTTCAGCATAACAGGCCTCGAGCCCGGAGCAGAGTACTACGTGT
>CAZVYR010000239.1:0-6519 GCA_964631555.1 uncultured Leptospirales bacterium | reverse complement strand
ATTGATTTTATCTGATCGTAGAACTGTATTTTGTGGCCTTCTCCCCACATCTTATAGTTCCAGGCAACAACATCAGCAGTCATCTCCGTACCGTCATGAAATTTAACACCTTTTCTTAAATAAATAGTAAATGTTAATTTTCTTGTATCGACCTTAACATCCTTTGCCAGGAAAGGAACGATCTTACGGTTGGAATCCATATCCATTATTCTTTCTATGGCCGGGAAGACGGCTCCCTCATCACCGGGGCCCATTTCCGGGAAATATCCCAACACCTGCGGCCCTGCACCGGCTATGATCCTGAGAACGCCGCCGCGTGTCTGGCTGAATGCCTTATTGCTTTCTGAAAAATTTACAAAAACAAGTCCTGCAATAGAGATTAAAACTGTTAAAGAAAATAATATTTTTCTTCTCATTATTTTCATACCTCATTTAAAGTTTTATATAATTATATTTTAATCGACTTTATTGCTCACCTCCTGGTTAGAATAATTAGTTTAACATATTACATGTGTCATCTTCTGCCAGGTTCTGCTTGTAAAAAATTGAAATTATTTAATCTTAACGACCCTGCATTTATAAAAAACATATAATGATTCTGAGAATAAATAAAAAATTTAATCTCAAAAATCTATAAATTTAATGAAGTATTTTTTTATTCCGGGTTTGTATTATTACTCTCAAAGTATTTGCCGGCATAATATTTATGTAATAATGATATTGATAAATTCAATGTATTTAAAACATTTCTTGGCTTTACTTAATAATCAACAGAAATAATGATTGGGGATGTCTTGATTAATATCATTTATAAGTCCAAATATTTCCGGCTAGATTTCCCAACAACTTTAATCAATATCCTTACTAAAAATATTTGTTTCTAAATTCAAATTACGACATTTTTTGATTAAATATTTACTGCATAAAAATATTAAGGTGTTATTATTGCATCGATTGATTGAAAATAGTATTATCTCGATTACTTTTAAAAGATGTTAAATAAATTTCTTTGTCAAGGGAAAATTAACTTTCAAATCAAATTATTAATAACATTCTTAAATAATTCTTTGAATATTATATTATAGATTAATATTTTTAAAACAATTTTAATTTCTTATGTTCCAATTATATTTTGATTATTATCCGGTCACAGGACTCTTTAACAGGGTAAACCAGGTATTTTATAATACAATTTAGTTATTACGAACAAAACGGACAAGATAAGAAGAATGATTTATTATGTAATAATCGATTAGTTAGCAACTCATCCCGCCCGCAGGGCGGTTCCGTTCAGGGAGCGGCGACAAATCCTGAAGAAACTAAAATAAACAATAAAATGTGATATTATTAAATTTAGTTTCTCAGAAGAAGAAGCAGGATAGTCATTGCAATATCGGAATAATAATTCAATGAAGTCAGGTGGATCCATCTCTTAATATTAAGCTGATAAAGGATTTCGATTGGCTGACTGCCGTAAAGAAAACGTCTGATCCATTACCTATACTTTAAAGAAATTAACTTTATTTTTAAGGTTCTCAGCCATAGATGCGAGCTTGCTTGCATTCGCACTCATTTCTTCGGACCCCGCAGCGGTTGCCTGAACCAGATCGTTAATGTTTGTAATGGATTTCATTACTTCGGAAACTGCGTTTCTCTGTTCCTCGGATGCGGTCCTGACTTCATCCGACCGTTCCTTTAAATCATCAGCGCTTCTGTTCATCGTCGCATTCGTTTTCTGCTGTTCTTCCATGGTTGAAAAAATCTTATTCATCATGCTGTAAATTGATTCAACGCCTTCAATTATCTGGCTGATGTTATCAACGGTATTAACAACATTTTTCAGTCCAAGACCGATATCATCTTTATTTTTCTTGATGAGAGAATCAATATCTTTTATGCTACTAGCTGTCTGATCCGCGAGTTTTGATATTTCGTCCGCGACAACTGCAAATCCCCGCCCTGCTTCTCCGGCTCTTGCTGCTTCAATCGCCGCGTTAAGGGAAAGAAGATTGATCTTATCCGAGATATCATTTATTATGCCGACTATGTCCGAGACTTTATTGGAGCTTTCAGTAATCTTGGACATGATATTGCTCATCAGGTTCAATGACTCGTTCCCAGCATTGGCCTGCTCGGATATGCTCTTTGATAATCCCTCAGCATCGGATATTTCTCCTGCCATTGAATTAATATTTTCCGAAAGCTCTTTCATTACGTCGATAAAATCATTAAGCTTATCAAACTGGAATTGCGAATTGTCTGATACATTATCAATTCCCGCGGAGATCTCTTCCATGGTTGCGGTAATCTCTTCTGAGGAAGCGGCCTGGTTCTGTGAATTGTCCGAAAAATTTGAAATTGTAGCTGACAGCTCATCAGAGGACACGCCAAGATCATTGGATACGTCCATGACCTCGCTTATAGCTTCACGCACTTTACCCATAAATTTATTGAATAATATACCTAGCTCGTTTATTTCATCCCTGGCTTTTTCTTTAACAGGATAACTGGTATCAAGTTCGCCTGAAGCACCTTTTGAAAATATTTCCTTAAACGAGGACAAGGATTTGAAAATATTCCTGGAGAGAAATATTGCTATTAAAACAACAATCGCGATCAGTGCTACTGAAATAATACCTGAGATTAAAACCGCTTGTTCTATAGTCTTCTGTGCGGATTTATAAGAAGCATCCGCAGTCGCTCTGGCATCTATATTCATTAAGTAAAATCCTCTTATCAATTCTTCCATGTTTCCGCCTATTCCCTTCACTATTTCCAGTATTTCAGTAAATTGTCCCATGATTACCTGTCTGACTATTCCCTTCTCCGCAGCTGCCCAACTCTTAAATAACTCCTCCACGTCATTTAACAACTTTTTATCTTTTTCATTCAGTACCCATTTTTTAAGAACATTCAGGTGATCATGTACTGCCTTATAACTTGCCAGTAATTGCGTTGTATAAGCGGTAGCTTCTTCAGTGTTTTCAGCTTCCAATGCAGTAATGAATGATTTTAAATTATAATCGAAATTGCGCAGTTCTTTTTCTGTTTCAACAGACAGGCTTGTTACTATGAATGTGCTGTATAATTTTTCTACCATGATGGTTTTAATATTGTTTAACTCATAGACAAGAAATCCGATGGTTGCCATTGAAAGTATGAGAATTATTAAAAAGCTTAATATCATTTTAGTGATAATCTTCATTCCTGATATCTTCAAACTTGGGAATTTCATTCTTTTCTCCATTGTATATTATGAAGCCAATAACTTAAAATTAACCACAGCTTCGAATATTTACTAGGTAAAACAGCTTTTCGTTCTTATTTACTTAAATAAAACATATAAATAAATAATGCAAATAATTAAATAATTTATTAACCTTGACTGACTTTTTATTTTAAAACCTATCGTTGAATCGCAAAATTAGTTTACCTGTTTCCCTATTCCCTTCATCGGCTCTGTCGTGAACTATTTTTAGTTGTTTTCATTATCCGGATTTCTTAACAATTTATCAATTATTGCTATAGTGATTTTCACTATGATCTCTGTTCATAGTATAATAATCCATATTTACCGGAAGGAAGATTATCTTTTTATTCTTGTTTTAAAACTTAAAAAAACTTACTTTATTTTTCAGGTTTTCGGCCATTGATGCAAGCTTACCGGAATTTGCGGTCATTTCCTCAGATCCTGCCGCACTTGTCTGAACCAGATCATTAATATTGGTAATGGATTTCATAATTTCGGCAACCGCATTTCTCTGCTCCTCGGATGCGGTCCTGACTTCATCCGACCGTTCCTTTAATACGTCGGCGCTTGTATTCATCGTTGCGTTCGTTTTCTGCTGCTCTTCCATAGTTGTAAAAATCTTATTCATCATGCTGTAAATTGATTCAACGCCTTCAATTATCTGACTGATGTTATCAACAGTATTGACAACATTCTTCATTCCAAGATCAATATCATCTTCATTCTTTTTAATAAGTAAACCAATGTCTTTAATACTCGTAGCTGTCTGGTCAGCCAGCTTGGATATTTCGTCAGCAACAACAGCGAATCCCCGGCCTGCTTCGCCGGCTCTTGCTGCTTCAATCGCCGCGTTAAGAGAAAGAAGATTGATCTTATCAGAGATATCATTTATTATGCCGACTATGTCCGAAACTTTATTTGAGCTTTCAGTGATCTCGGACATGATATCATCCATTTTATTCAATGACTCGTTGCCTGCATTGGCAAGCCCTGAGATATTCTTTGATAATCCCTGGGCCTCCGATATTCTGTTAGCCATTGAATTTATTATTCCTGATAATTCCTGCATGACGGATATAAAGTCATTTAATTTCTCGTACTGGTACTGCGAGTTTTCGGAAACATTATCAATTCCAGCAGAGATCTCTTCCATTGTCGCAGTAATCTCTTCCATGGAAGCTGCCTGGCTTTGTGAATTCTCCGAAAAGCTGGATATGGTTACGGAAAGCTGTTCGGACGATACTCCCAATTCACCTGCGACATCTACTACTTCCCTGATAACCTCGCGCACTCTTTGCATGAACTGATTAAACATTATTCCCATTTCATTGATCTCATCCCTGGAATGCTCATTTGCAGGATAACTGGCGTTAAGATCACCGGATGCTCCTTCTGAAAATGTCTCTTTAAAAAAGGACACGGACCTGGATATATTTTTAGAGATAAAAACCGCTATTAAAACGGAAATGACCAGTAATGCAGCAGAGACTATCAATGAGATGAAAAATACTCTGGATAGATTCTTCTCAGATTTATCGTGAAAATCGGCTGCAACCTGCCCGGCCTGAAAATTCAATTCAGTTAATTTATCCTTGTATTCCTTTAAATTCCCTTTTACCATAGAAGCGGTTTGAAAAGCACCTGGGTAATCCTCTTGTTTGACATGATTTGTAAGCTCTTCTACATTTTCCCGCCATTTTTTAAACAGTGTTTCTACATCAGCTAGCAGCTTTTTCCCCTTTTCATCCCTGATCCATGTCTTTATGGTTTCCAGGTTACTCCCTAGTGAGCTGTCCAGGGCTACTGCATCAGCTGAAATGATCTGGTAGGCTCTATCTATATTCTTCTCCTGCATTGCCTGGACGTAGTTTTGTAAAATACCTTCAAAAATATGTATGTTTATTTCAGCTTCGAGGGAATTGTTGGAAACATTGAATGTATTGTACATGTCATCCATCATTTTATTAGTGCGTCGCAGCTCAAAGATGAGGAACCCGACTGTTGCCATGGACAGTACCAAAACGATTATAAAGCTTATTATGATCCTTGTTATTAATTTCGTATTCGATAAATTAATAATGCTGATCAATTTCTTTTTTTTCATTAATTCCTCCTGTTGAATACCGGATATTATCTTATCCAGGATTTTTATTTTTCGCAAGAAAAATTTTTTACGGTTCTTATGCTTTATTCTTTTCGGTTTATTTGATTAATAAATAGTTTTTCCTACATGAACCGGAGAATTATTTGAGTACAAGTAATATGAGTAATTGCAGAGAACAGCACTAAAATTATTATTAATTAAATATTTATTTATCAATATTTTTATTTGATTTGATATTTCATGGAGACCGGATTTTTTTAAAAACTCGAATATAAGCTAAATACAAATCCAATGCTTTTTATTATTATATTTTTTCGATGCTGTGTTTTTTTTAAATAAATTGCTTTTAAAAAAAAGCAAGCAAAAAAAATATAAACCCAATAGTTTCGGCGCCGGATTTTTCCGGTATCGCAACTTTAATGTTAAAAATGATTATATTTAATCTTTTAACTCTTTTGTTATTAACCGGGATCGTGTTTTAAAACAATATAACCGGAATTTATCCGTGATGCTCTTGTATACGGCTCTGAAACGGAGGGGAACCCTTCGACAAGCTCAGGGACCGAAAGCAAGTTCAAGGTTGGAAGTTCAAGGTTCCAGGGAAGTGAATGGACTTTTGACTTTTGTTCGTCTACTGGACTATGATCAATTGTCTGAATTATTCTTTTTAAATAATTCGATATAAAAAGATTGTAGCCGCTCATGTTGAGAAAGCGCGCTGTTTTGTTATACGCGTATTTATCATCCGGGCGCATGGCCTGCCATGAACGAACGGCGTCCCCAAATGCCCGTCGCACTAACCTCTGCGCTTCAGTATCCGGATTGCGGGGAATAACGTACGTGCGAATGCATTGTTTTCCGCGGCTGTAATAGAATACGACGTTTCCTATTTTGCCGTGTATCGATTTTATTATAATGCCTGGTATTGCTGTTGCCATTGTTTGTATCCTTTTATGCCCTCACCCGCCGCCGTTCGCAAAACGGCGGACTCTCCATTCCGCTGGAAGCGGGCGAGGGTAATGATTTATAATGATGACGGCCTGTTTTTGTAATAATCTCTGTTCAAGGAGATTGTATTGAAAGAAAAAAGTTTTACCCCTCTCTATATATATACGTTTTCGCGTTAGCCTTTTTGGCCTGAAACCGGGTTTTTTTTTGAAAAAAA
>CAZVYR010000238.1:0-6519 GCA_964631555.1 uncultured Leptospirales bacterium | reverse complement strand
GAGCTCGATTCTGCAACCCAGGCGCAGTTGGACAGAGGAAGAAGGCTTGTGGAAATATTGAAACAGGAACAGTATGTTCCCATGTCCGTTGCGGAACAGGTGTTGATAATTTATGCTGGTACAAATGGCTTCCTTGATAAAATCGAAATTGATGACATCAGGAATTTCGAATATGAATATTTAATTATGATTAAGGAAGAACACCCTGAAATATTGGAAGGTATTCTAGGTACCGGTGCTATTGGAAATGAAGAAAAATTGGCCGGAATTACCAGGGAATTCGTAGAAAAATATATTGCAGATAGAAAAAGTTCTAATCCTGCCGTCTGATCCGGTTTTTCTGACAGGTTTTATATAGAACTTTCGGGAGTTTAAGGTTTGGCTACTCTTAGAGAAATCAGAAAAAGAATTCAGTCTGTCTCAAGCACAAAAAAAATCACAAAGACAATGGAAATGATTTCCACGTCTAAAATGAAAAAGATGCAGACCCATCTCTTCAAATCAAAGCCATTTGAAAATAAACTGGAAAATATTATCTGTACTTTGCTTGATGAAGGGATGACTGACCTGGATGATACCTTGCTGATGGCAAGAGAAGGGGCATCTGACAAGCTCGTTTTAATGGTTACTGGTAACCATGGTCTTTGCGGAGGTTATAATACCAATGTTATTGAGAATACAGTAGCCTTGGTCAACCAGTTGAAAGAACAGGATAAAAAAGATCCTTTATTGCATGTTCTTGGTCAAAAAGGAATAAATTATTTTAAGTTATTAAATATACCTGTAAGTGAGAGTGAAAATAACCCGGAAGATAAAGTAACCTTTGACTATGCATCAAGAATTGGTTCAGACTTGATCGAATTGTTTGAAAGAGGGAAAATAAGCAATATTTATGTATCTTATACAAAGGTTATTTCCCCGGTTATGTGTAAACCTGCTGTATACCAGTTGCTTCCGATCTCATGCGAACTGATCCTGGAGGAAGTGCAGAGACATCAGGAGGAAAAGATATATCTGTTTGAACCGGATTATAGAAAAATTCTTTCTTCTCTCTGGCCGCTGTATGTAAGTATGAAGCTGTATATAATCCTCCTGGAGTCGGGGTTTTCCGAACAGAGCGCAAGAAGAATTGCAATGAAGAATGCGACTGACGCAGCTACAAAAATGATTAAAAATTTAACGGTAAAATATAACAGGGCAAGACAGGCTAAAATAACAAATGAAATTGCGGAAATAGTCGGGGCCGCTGCTGCTCTTGAATAAACAAAAAATCAATTACCGGCGAGGGATTTGTTAAGGAGTATTTTATGAGTCAAAGTGTTGGAAAGGTTGTACAGGTTATCGGGTCGACTATTGACGTTGAATTCCCGCGAGGCCAGTTGCCGGAAATTTATAATGCAATAACTGTGGAAGCTGAAGTAATGGGAGAAAAACTTAAGGTAGTGTGTGAGGTGCAGCAGCATCTTGGGGGTGAAAAGGTCAGGGCTATTGCCCTTGCTTCAACGGACGGTATACGGAGAGGGACAGAGGTTATTAATACTGGAAGCCCGATCACAGTACCTGTGGGAGAAGAAACATTAGGGAGAGTGTTTAATCTCCTGGGTGAGCCGGTTGATAAGAAAGGTGAAATAAAAGCAAAGGAGAGAAGGCCGATTCATCAGAATCCGCCTGTTTTTTCGGAACTGCAACCTAAAGCCGAGATATTTGAAACAGGGATCAAGGTTATTGATCTGCTGGCTCCTTATATTAAGGGCGGCAAGACAGGTCTATTCGGAGGAGCGGGTGTTGGGAAAACCGTAATTATAATGGAATTAATTAATAATGTTGCAGAACATCATGGGGGATATTCTGTTTTTGCCGGAGTAGGCGAAAGAACAAGGGAGGGCAACGATCTATGGTTGGAAATGCAGGAGTCAGGTGTTATTGACAAGACTTGCCTGTGTTACGGCCAGATGAATGAGCCTCCTGGAGCCAGATTAAGGGTCGCGTTGAGCGCACTTACTATGTGCGAATATTTCAGAGATAAGTCTGGCAGTGATGTTCTTCTTTTTATAGATAATATTTTTAGGTTTTCCCAGGCCGGTTCAGAGGTTTCCGCTCTTCTAGGCAGGATGCCTTCGGCTGTAGGGTACCAGCCGACTCTCGCAACCGAGATGGGACAGCTTCAGGAAAGAATTACTTCCACCAAAAACGGGTCCATTACTTCTGTACAGGCAATTTATGTACCTGCGGACGATTTAACTGATCCTGCTCCTGCGACAGCTTTTATTCATTTAGACGCAAGTACTGTTCTTTCAAGACATATTTCTGAGAAGGGGATTTATCCGGCCGTTGATCCTCTTGAGTCGTCTTCACGTATATTGTCGAGGGACCTTGTGGGGGAAGAGCATTATAATGTTGCCATGGAAGTGAAAAGGATTCTTCAAAAGTATAAGGATCTTCAGGACATTATAGCCATTCTCGGTATGGAGGAGCTTTCGGAGGATGATAAACTGCTGGTGCAGAGGGCGAGGAAGATTGAAAGATTTCTTTCACAGCCGTTCTTTGTTGCTGAACAATTTACAGGCCGGCCAGGAAAGTTTGTTCGCCTGGAGGATACGGTCAGGAGCTTCAAAGAAATTATTGCAGGCAAGTATGACCATTTTCCGGAGCAGTCTTTTTACATGACCGGTGTTATTGATGAAGTCGTTGAAAAAGCAAAGCAGTTGAAATCCGGAACATAAAAAATGGAAAGAAAAATAATGTGTAATGTTCTTACTCCTAACGGGGAATTTTTTAAAGGAGAAGTTGATCTTGCTGTTGTTCCCGCGTTTGACGGAGAGATGGGTTTTTTGTATAATCACGCTCCCCTAATTGCGGAACTGGGTTATGGGGAGATGCGTATATACACTGGAAAGGAGTATGAATTTCTTGTTGTAGAAGGCGGATTTGTGGAAATAAGCGAAAATGAATTGAACATTTTTGCTGAGTCTGCATTTACAAAGAAAGATCTGTTACAGGAAGAGATTGAAGAGGAAATAGATAAACTGACCGGATTCGAAAAATCTCTGGAATATAATGAGAGAAAGAAAATAGAGAACCAGATTAATAAGCTGAGACTCAGGTTGAAAGTCGCTTTAAAATAGGAGAGAATTTGCTATCAGAGGCCTGCCCGCTTAAAGATATAATCAATATTAGTTAGATACCTGCTTATATCAAATATTTTATCGATCTCGTGTTCATTTAATTTTTTTGTTATTAAACTATTAGTTCCTGCCAAGTCTTTAAGAGTACCTTCTTTGCCCCAAACACGCATTGCGAGTTCCTGTACTACTGAGTACGCTTCCTCCCTGGTCATTCCTTTCTCAACCAGGCTTAAAAGTAGTGACTGTGAATAGAATAATCCGCCGGTTTTATTGATGTTTTCCATCATGGCTTCAGGGTATACATGCAGGTTTTCAATAATAAATATCATTTTATCTATCAGGTAATCAAGGGTAATTGTTGAATCCGGGAGTATTACTCTCTCGGCTGACGAATGCGAGATGTCCCTTTCATGCCAGAGGGTGACATTGTCAAGCGAGACATTCATATTTGCTTTTATAACCCTTGATAAACCGGATATTCTTTCGCAGAGGATCGGGTTCCTTTTATGGGGCATGGCAGATGATCCTTTTTGTCCTTTCTGGAAAGGCTCTTCAGCTTCTCTTACTTCAGTTTTTTGCAAGTGCCTTATTTCTGTGGCGAGTTTGTCGAGGCTGGCTGCTGTTATAGCAAGAGCAGCCATGTACTCCGCGTGCCTGTCCCTTTGCAGTATCTGTGTTGAGACAGGTGCAGGTTTAAGGCCTAACTTCCCACAGACTTTTTTTTCGATTTCAGGAGATATATTGCTGAAACTTCCGACAGCACCTGATAATTTGCCGTAGGAAATATTATCTATTGCGCGCAAAAGTCTTTCTTTGTTTCGTTCAAACTCCTTATAATACAATGCTATTTTCAATCCGAATGTTGTGGGTTCGGCATGAACGCCGTGTGAACGTCCCATGCATGGTGTATTTCTGTATTTAATAGCAATCTTTTTTAAAGCGGATAATAATTTATCGACCCCCTTGACTATTATATTACCCGCGTGCTTCATTTGAATTGAGAGACCTGTATCTCCTATATCGCTGGATGTCAGACCAAAATGAATGAACCTGCTTGAAGGGCCTACGTATTCAGATACTGATGTCAGGAAAGCAATGACGTCGTGATGTACCTGGTTTTCGATCTCCTCGATCCTTTTAAGATCAAAAGAGGCTTTCTTTTTAATTATGGCCATGTCTTCGGGAGGGATAACTCCCAGTTCTGCCTGGACTTCGCAGGCCGCTATTTCAATATCCAGCCATATTTTAAACTTGTTTTCCAGTGTCCATATATTAGTTATTTCGGGTCTTGAATATCTTTCTATCATTTTGATTATTTTATACCTGGTTATTTTATATCTACTTAAAAAATTTATGATTTTCCCCGCCGGAGCCGGGGAAACTGCCCTTTTACTACAGACTTTTTGAACTGTTAGTTTATTTTATGTATAGTGTCATAATATGATATTTTTTTAATCAAGCCTTTTTTGATGAAAAGCGGTTAGGGGTCATAACCGGAAATGATGTTATATAAAGCCTGGTTATTCTGAATACGAGAGTTCGGTGATCAGGAGGTCTTTGGGTTTGATTTCGATGTGATAATAGTTCTCAATGAAGAGCGTGATTGAAAAAAGCAGGTTTATTATATTAGTTGAAGGAAATTTGGAATGGTCAATAGATACAAATTTACTGGTCAATGATTCATGAATGTATTGTTTTGCTATTTTATCGAAAGGGATGGTTTTGTTTTTAATTGTACTGATGCACCTTCCACATACAGGATGAAAGTCCAGGGTATCGATGAAAAATCCGTTGCAATTGATACTGTCGCATATTTTACATTTATGGAAGTCGGGTAGAATGCCGTGCAGTTTTAACAGGCGAAGCAGGAAAAAAACGGAAAGATGCCCAGGAAAATTCGAGCTTTGAATATTATCTATGCCGGCGGCGGCAAGGTCGAATAGCAGCTTGTTTTTATCGTCATAACCTGTGGTTTTTTCTATCAGTGCTGTTAAAAAATATAATAAATATATTTTCTTTAAATCTTCTCTTATTCTGCCGGGATGGTTGATAACTGAATATTCGGTGGTGATGTAGGACTTATTATGCCCCCTGAAGTAATATACAAGGCTGGCTGTTGTTCCGGGTTCGGAGATCGTTCTTGAGCGTCTTTTGCTTTTTTGCAGGCCTTTGAAAATAAAATCTCTTTTACCGAATTCTTTTGTATATATTGTGCAAAGGCAATCAGCTTCACCGATCCGCCTGGATGATAATACAATTCCTGTAGCTTTCTGGATTTCCATTTATTTTGTGTTTGTATCATTAGGGATTGTCAGGGTTATTTTGATAATCCGCGGGCCTTTGATGGAACTGATCTTAAAAAGAATGTTATTATACCTGGTTGTCGCGTTTTTCTTGGGGATTTCTCCGAAAAGGTCATAGATAAGTCCGCCGATTGTGTCGAATTCGTTTGTCGGCAGGTTTAAATTCAAATGTTCGTTCAGGTCTGTCAGCGTCATTCTTGAATCGACTTCATAGACATTTTTACTGATCTCAAATACTTCATTAACCTCTTCATCGAATTCGTCTTCTATATCGCCGACTATTTCCTCAAGGATGTCCTCAAGGGTTATGATCCCTGCAAAACCGCCGTATTCGTCTACTGCAATGGCCAGATGTAGTTTCTTTTTTTTAAATTCGACGAGCAGGTCGTCAAGGGGCATTGTTTCAGGTACGAAAAACGGTTTTCTTGCTATTTTTGATATATGTATTTTCTTAGGTTTCTCAGGGACAAATCTTAAAAGATCTTTAACATATAAAATACCTTTTATGTTGTCTATTGTATCCTCAAAAACCGGTATCCTGGAAAATCCTTCGTCATCTATCAGCTTCAGGAGCGGTTCAATGCCAATGTTTGAAGGTATTGCGGCAACGTCGACCCTGGGGATCATTATGTCCCTCACGTTTTTATTCGAGAGCTCTATTACACCTTTTATCATTTTTTGTTTTGAGGTTTCAAGGTTTTGAAAAGCAGGGCTGTTGAAAAATTTTTCAATTGTTATTTTCGGTGTGATTTTGGCCATTAATTTTAATCTTGAAAAGATCTTCCCAAGGCCTGATAAATTACTGTCCGGTTCCGGGATTTCAGAAGCCATATAATGAAGTTCTTACCTCTGGTAGTTCGTTAGTCTTTGTCATGCTATGAATGGTTTGGCCATATCATTAGGCTGTTTGTTTTCTAAATTAGTCAACTTGATCAAATTTGCCAGATTGACTATTTTTTCTATGTAATTGATCGAAAATTAGAATAATAACGGCCTCTAATATTGGTTTGGTTAATTATGATAATTTTATTATTACCTGATGAAATAACTGTGGTAAAACAGAGCCCGAAAAGTCAATAATATTTTAATAC
>CAZVYR010000237.1:0-6551 GCA_964631555.1 uncultured Leptospirales bacterium | reverse complement strand
AGATGCAGACGGAGCAGGCCCTGTTCTCTGCACCAGGTGTACATCTCTCTTAGCAGGCTTCCTCCTATCCCCATCCCCCTGTAACTCTTTTTTATTATGAGGTCTTCGAGTATTCCGACAGGCCCTCCTTCTGCTGTGGATATCAGTGTTTGCACTGAGCACATGCCTATTACTTCCCTGGAAGTGACGGCGCACAGAATACATGCGCCGGGTTTTGTGATAAGGGCCTGCAAACCTTTGAGGTGCTTGTATGGATTGATGTCGAAGTCCGCTTCGATAGCGAAGAGTTCTTCCAGCAGCAATACCATGCCTGCAATATGCCTGTCGCTTGCCTGTATTATTTCATAGTTAGCTAACATAACAGGACAATTAATACACGGATTAAAAAACATCCATTAAAATCAGGAATATTATATTAAGGGCATGTTAAAAAATATGTTCCCTGTTCCTGCGAGCATAGCTTTCAACCATACTTTTAATAATCCCACATTTCCGTAACTTATATATAAAAAGATACCGCCATGTGACAAATCACTGCCCCGGCTAAAGCACGCATGCTTACGGGATCTCACGGGCAGGCATGCATTTACGAAAAATTCATGCCAGTATGGATTATTTTCTTCTTAGTGTTCTTCCATTGTTTCATTCATGTTAAATCACTCTCAATAAGCCACCTGTTAATTGCATCAGGCACGATGTGTGCAACATAAAGGTGTATGGAAGCCGGAATGGCTTTGAAGTTATTTCAGAGGAGGAAAAAGTATGAGAAAAATAGCAATTTACGGCAAGGGCGGGATCGGTAAATCCACTACTGCCCAGAATACCGTAGCCGGACTTGCGGAGATGGGCAAGAAGGTCATGGTCGTTGGCTGTGATCCGAAAGCTGATTCAACACGTCTCCTGCTGGGAGGCCTCTCCCAGAATACAGTGCTCGATACACTCAGGAATGAGGGCGAGGATGTTGAACTCGATGATATCAGGAAAGCGGGTTATCGCAACACCGTATGTGTTGAGTCCGGCGGTCCTGAACCGGGTGTAGGCTGCGCAGGGAGAGGGATCATTACTTCGATCAATATGCTGGAACAGCTTGGCGCATACGCCGACAGCGAGGCACTTGATTATGTCTTCTATGATGTACTTGGTGACGTAGTCTGTGGCGGGTTTGCAATGCCGATCCGCGAAGGCAAAGCCCAGGAGATCTACATAGTGGTATCCGGTGAGATGATGGCCATGTATGCGGCCAATAACATCTGCAAAGGAATCGTTAAATTCGCTGAGACCGGAGGAGTAAGGCTTGGAGGCCTGATATGCAACAGCCGGAACGTAGACAATGAACTGGAAATGATCGAGGCCTTTGCTGATCACCTTGGCACATATATGATCCACTTTGTTCCAAGGGACAATATGGTACAGAAGGCCGAGATCAACAGAAAGACCGTAATAGAGTTCAACCCGGAGCATACCCAGGCAGATGAGTACCGTACACTGGCCAAAAAAATTAACGAGAATCAAAGATTCGTAGTCCCAAAGCCGATCGCTATTGAAGAGCTGGAAAAGCTCCTTATAAGCTACGGCATAGCAAATTAAAGGAAAAGGGAGGAATTAATTGTGATAATGATAAGATCAATTGTAAGGCCGGAGAAAGTCGATGATGTTCTCGCTGCTCTTATGGAAGCCGGCTTTCCGGCAGTAACTAAAATTTCAGTTGTAGGCAGGGGAAAGCAGCGCGGTATCAAGATCGGCGAAGTTACATACGATGAGATACCCAAGGAGCTTCTTCTTACTGTAATTAAGAAGAAGGACAAGGATTTTGTGTTAAAGACAATCATGAAGGCAGCAAGAAGCGGGGATAAAGGTTCTTTCGGAGACGGAAAAATTTTCATATCAGAAATTGACGAGGTTTACACGATAAGCTCCGGAATCAGGGAGATGCCTGACGGAGAGATTGAAGAGGTAACTGTATGAAAGAGGTAATGGCGGTAATAAGAATGAACATGATCAACAAGACCAAACGTGCACTCGTTGACGCGGGAATTTCTTCTATCACTGTTAAGGACACCCTGGGCAGGGGAAAGGGAATGGTCGATTTGTCACTTCTTAAGGGGGCGGAGTTAGGCTACGAAGAAGCAATAGCCCAGTTAGGACAGACCCAGAGACTCATACCCAAAAGGCTCCTTATAATTGTGTTGCCTGATGATCTCGTTAACAATGCAGTAAAGGCGATAATTTCAATCAACCGGACCGGGAAGTCGGGAGACGGGAAGATTTTCGTAATGCCGGTCGTGGATTCCATACGGATACGTACAGGTGAACATGGTGCCCTGGTGCTGGATGAAAGCTAGACTAGAGGAGGATCAATATGAGTAAAATAACAAATATGAAGATAAGCCCTGATACCGTAAAAGATGAGCTTATTAAAAAATACCCGGCCAAGGTTGCCAGGAAAAGGACTAAGCAGATTATAATAAACAGAGTTGATGACGGGAATAAGGTTCCGGAAATACAGGTAAATGTGCGGACTATTCCAGGGATTATCACGCAACGCGGCTGTGCCTATGCCGGATGCAAGGGCGTTGTGCTGGGGCCTACCAGAGACATCATTAATCTGACCCACGGGCCGATCGGCTGTGGCTTTTACAGTTGGCTTACAAGAAGAAACCAGACAAAGCCTGAAGGACCTGAAGGCGAAAATTATATGCCTTACTGTTTCTCGACTGATATGCAGGAAGAGGAAATAATATTCGGAGGCGAAAAAAAACTTAAGCAGGCAATACAGGAAGTCTATGATATTTTTAAGCCCAAGGCCATCGGTATTTTCGCTACCTGCCCTGTGGGCCTCATCGGTGATGACGTTCATACGGTTGCAAAGGAAATGTCCGAAAAACTGGGTATCAACGTTTTTGGATTTAGCTGTGAAGGTTATAAGGGAGTCAGCCAGTCTGCGGGACACCATATAGCAAATAATGAGCTGTTCAAACATATCGTCGGCCTGGATGACACTGTCGACGACAGGAAGTTCAGGATCAACCTGCTTGGCGAGTATAACATAGGAGGGGATGCATTTGAGATTGAACGTATTTTCGAAGAAACAGGCCTTTCGCTGATCTCGACATTCAGCGGGAACAGCAGTTACGATCAGTTCGCGAATTCTCATACGGCTGACCTCAACCTTATCATGTGTCACAGGTCAATCAACTACTTGGCCGGGATGATGGAAAAGAAGTATGGCATCCCCTGGTTGAAGATCAATTTTATCGGGGCCGAAGCAACAGCCAAGTCCCTCAGGAAAATTGCCCGTTATTTTGGTGATGATGACATGATCAAGCAGATGGACAAGTTCGTTGAGAAAGAAATGGTTGAGGTAATGAAGGTGAGGGATGAGGTTCTTCCCAGGACAAAGGGAAAACTGGCAATGCTTTTCGTCGGCGGTTCCAGAGCACATCACTACCAGGAGTTATTCAGGGAACTAGGAATGCAGACTCTTTCCGCGGGATACGAATTCGGCCACCGGGACGATTACGAGGGACGAAAGGTACTGCCGGATATCAAGGTCGATGCGGACAGCAGGAATATTGAGGAGCTTACTGTTGAGAAGGACCCGGAAAATTACAGGGAAAGGCTTACTGAAATGGAAATGGAAAGGCTCAAAGAAATCGGAGTCCAGATGAATGAGTACGATGGGATGATGCCTGACATGCCTGAGGATAGCCTTATAATTGATGATATAAGCCAGTTCGAAACACAGAAGCTGATCGATATTTACAAACCGGATATTTTCTGCGCAGGTATCAAGGAAAAGTATGCGGTTCAGAAGAACGGGATACCGCTGAAACAGTTGCACAGCTATGATTACGGCGGGCCTTATGCAGGATTCAGAGGAGCTGCCAACTTCTACAGGGAGATTGACCGCATGGTAAACAGCAAGGTCTGGAATTATGTAAAGGCACCCTGGCAGGAAAAACCGGAGCTCAGGGCACAGTATGCATGGCCAAAGGAAAGGAGGAATTGAGATGTTACTGAGACATACACCAAAGAAAATTACGGAACGGAAGGCGTTAACAATAAATCCTTCAAAGACATGCCAGCCGATCGGCGCTATGTACGCGGCTCTGGGTATACACGGTTGTCTTCCACACAGTCACGGGTCCCAGGGATGCTGTGCATATCACAGGAGTGCTTTATCCCGTCACTATAAGGAACCGGTTATGGCAGGAACGAGTTCGTTCACGGAAGGTGCTTCGGTCTTCGGAGGACAGGCAAACCTCTTGCAGGCTATAAACAACATGTTCACGATCTATGATCCGGAGGTTATAGCAATACACACTACCTGCCTGTCGGAAACAATCGGTGACGATGTAGGCCAGATCACAGGCAAGGCGAGAGAAGAGGGAAAAGTGCCGGAGGGAAAGTTTGTTTTCAATGCCAGTACTCCCAGTTACGTGGGATCGCATGTAACCGGCTTTGCCAATATGACCAAGGCTATGGTCGATTCATTCGCGCAGTCAACGGGAAATACTGAAGAGCGGCTAAATATAATTCCGGGCTATGTGGAGCCTTCGGACATGACGGAGATAAGGCGACTGGTCACAGGTATGGGTATTAAGAATATCATGTTCCCTGACACATCGGGAGTATTGAATGGTCCTATGACCGGGAAGCACAAGATGTACCCTGATGGCGGTGTAACTGTGAATGAACTGATGGAAACCGGGGACAGCATGGCCACGATTGCACTGGGCTCCCTTGCATCAGGACCTGCCGCCAGGGCACTGGATACCAAATGCAAGGTACCCTGCCATATCCTGGATCTGCCTATAGGTTTTCGCGCAACGGACAGGTTTATTCAGACTCTGCATGAGGTTGCGTCCGTACCGGTTCCTGATTTTATTAATTACGAACGGGGACAGCTTATCGATGTTATAGCGGATATGCACCAGTACTTTTACGGGAAGAAAGTTGCCCTTGCAGGTGACCCAGATCAACTAATTGCGTTGACCGAGTTTCTCGTATCCCTGGATATGAAGCCGGTTTATATAGTGAGCAATACTCCTGGTAAGAAATTCGAAAAGAAAATACGCGATCTTACACAGGATCTTCCCTGGGAGATCAATATCAGGGGAGGAATGGGGGGAGACCTTTTTACTCTGCACCAATGGATTAAGAATGAGCCCGTTGATCTTCTTATTGGCAACACTTATATGAAGTATATTGCAAGGGACGAAGATATTCCCATGCTTAGATTCGGATTTCCCATACTCGACAGGATAGGACATTCGTATTTCCCGACTGCAGGTTACCGCGGGGCTATGAGACTCGTGGAAAAGATTCTTGATGCTCTTCTTGATCGTCTCGACAGGGACGCTCCTGAAGAAGGTTTTGAACTAGTTATGTAGCAATTAAGGAGGAATATTATGCAGGTACTTAACGGACGGCTTAAACAAGTTTATGAAAAGGGAGAGGAGTCTTTTAATTTTGAATGCGAAAAGCACAGCCTTGCAGGCTCTGTCAGCCAGAGAGCATGCGTTTTCTGCGGATCAAGGGTGGTTCTTTATCCTGTAGCTGATGCATTGCACCTGGTGCATGGCCCTATAGGCTGTGCTGCATATACCTGGGACATCCGGGGCGCGCTTTCATCCGGCCCGGAGCTTCACCGGAACAGCTTTTCAACGGACCTGCAGGAGAAGGAGGTTATTTTTGGCGGGGAGAAAAAGCTCTTTCATGTGCTCGACCAGCTTATCGACCGCCATGAGCCCAAGGCAGCATTCGTGTATTCAACGTGCATTATCGGAATTATTGGCGATGACGTGGAAGCCGTTTGCAGGAAGGTTTCTGCGCTGAAAGGGATCCCCGTGATCCCGGTGCATTCCGAAGGCTTTAAAGGTACCAAGAAGGACGGTTATAAAGCTGCCTGTGACGCTCTCTTCAAAATAGCGGGGACAGGCCCGACTGAGGGGATAAGCAGCAGGAGCATTAATATACTCGGCGAATTCAATCTTGCAGGCGAGGCCTGGATGATCAGGGATTATTACAACAGGATCGGGGTTGAGGTTGTATCAACAATGACAGGGGACGGAAGGATCGGGGATATAGCACGGTCTCACGGGGCATCCCTTAATGTAGTGCAGTGCTCGGGATCGATGATGACCCTTGCCAGGATGATGGAGAAGAAGTACGGGATACCCTATATTCGCGTGTCTTATTTCGGAATTGAGGATATGTCTGAGTCTCTTTACTCGGTAGCAAAGTTTTTCAATGATGCGGAAATGGTTGTACTCGCCGGTGATTTGATAAGGGGAGAAGTGTCCGCGATATATCCCAGGCTCCGGGAGTTTCGTAAAAACCTGGAGGGGAAAAAGGCGGCAATATATGTCGGCGGCGCGTTTAAGGTTTTCTCTCTCATCAAGTCATTGAAATCCCTGGGAATGGATGTGATACTCGCAGGTTCACAGACCGGCAATAAGGAGGATTACGAATTTTTAAAAGAGCTGTGCGATCCTGGGACGATCATAGTTGATGATTCCAATCCTGTTGAACTTTCAAAGTTCATACTG
>CAZVYR010000236.1:0-6582 GCA_964631555.1 uncultured Leptospirales bacterium | reverse complement strand
TTAATTAAAAAGAAATTATTGTTCCCGACAGTAACATTAACATCTTCCAAATAAAGGGAACCTCCATTCGGGCTGACAGCAGTTATTGAATTGGATAATATGATAGAATTGATTATTACGGTTGAAGGTCCCGGTGAAGTTGTCACATCGCGGTAATTAGCAACAAAGATCGCTGACCCTTTGGACGCGGAAGTGTTTGAATCGAATACCGAATTTCTGATTACTACCTTAGTAGAAGTGCCGCCTGTAGCTATTTTACGGTATATAGCACCGCCATTGGCAGCTTTATTATTATTAAACGTACAATTAAAATAATCTGCGCTTATATCAGAACTAGACCACACTGCTCCGCCATCAGTTAAGCTTTCATTGCCGGAGAATACGCAATCCGTAAAAACAAGATTGGTTTCCCCATTTGACCTGACAGCACCTCCTGCTGATACGGCAGAATTACCTGCAAATTTACAGCCTGTAAATTTATCATTGAATCCGTTCAATGTGATTACGCCTCCTCCGCCTGTACCGCCTGTGGATTTATTGTAGGTAAAGATACAATAGTAAAATTCCGATGTTGAATTGCCTAAATAAGCGCCTCCGCCATTTAGAGCTGTGTTCTGCTTTATCATGCAGTTTCTGAAAGCCGGGGATGAACCGATACTGTTTGATGATATTCCCCCGCCTATATTTGCATTAGCAGAATTCCCGCCGGTAATTGTTATACCGTCCAGCGTTGAGCCGGACACAACGCTTATATTTTTTATTACGCATTCCAGGTTAGACCCGATTACCGTCCTGTATCCGCCTGAGAAGGTATCATCCTGTCCCGTATCTCCATCAAAGATCGTCGCTGACGCGAACTCCCATGCCTCGGTTGATCCGTTACTGTCGAGGTCAGTCCTAGGCCTGTCCGCTTTGGACAGCTCATTTCCGGAAAAGCCTCCGGCGATCTCAACATCGTTTTTCATGGCGAGCGATGCAGGCAGCAAATAACGGCCTCCCCTGATCCAGGCATTGCCTGTAACTGAGTACGTAGATGCGTATGTTGCAGCGTCATCAATGGCCTGCTGAATATCGTCCTTTCCGTATTTCGCAAAATTAAACCATCCGCCTCCGTTACCGGAACTGCCTGTTGTGGAAACAAAGTATATTCCGCACGCGGCATTCTGAAATATTCCGGCTGATTTGTCTGTCCCGTCGTATGTCTGTATTTTAAATCGGTACACAGCAGCGGATGCTGCCGGATCAATAGTAAATTCTCCGGTTCCTGTGACTGAACGCTCAATGAGCTGATTCCCTGTCCCGGCTCCGTCATAACTCAGCATTATATGTGTGTAATCACCTGCAGGCTCAGACCATTTGACCGTTATAATATTGATCCCTGAGATAACGTCCGTTATTGTTATCTCAGGCAAAGAGGGATCAATATCCGGATTATTTATATATTCATTTTTCCAGAGATTTGTCCTGTCGCATGCATTAAAAGCAATGATCGCGCACAACAATAATAATAAAAAATATTTTGTATTTCTGTCTTTCATAAATTAGTAATAGGGTTATTGATAGAATTGGAATCTTTCCGCAAGGTTTTATATTAAAGCAGGGGTAAAAAAGATACCTATAGAGTATAATAACAATTTGCCATAAAGTCTCGTTTTTTTAAGGAATTTTGTTAAATAACGGGGGAAAAAAATGGAAAGATTTAATCAGATAAAGATATAAATACTGTTCAATAATATTAGACTTTGATTGACTATTTTTATTGACAGCACAATTCTTTTGATACGTAGAATAAATCTACGTATATAAAGAATTGAGAAAAAGAATTAAGAGATAAAAGGCATAGTTATATTATGTTTAAAGAAATAGATTATATCGTCTGGCAGGAAGGAAAATATTTCTTTTCCCAATGCCTTAATGTCAATGTTTCTTCCTTTGGCGAAACAATTGATGAAGCAACAAAAAATCTTAAAGAGGCAGTAGAGCTATATTCCGAAGATGAAACCTTTAACTTGCCCGAGATTGACAAGATATTCATCGGCAAGGAAAGGATAAATGTCTAAACTGTATTCCTCAAAAAAAATCCAGTCAACTCTGGAGAAGCTTGGTTTCATACTGGTTTCATAGAAAGGATCTCACGCAAAATTCAAAAACAAAAACAACAATATTGTTATACTGCCTATGGGGAAAAAATAAATCCCGGAAGGCACTTTCAGAAGTATCCTAAAACAGGCTGGCATTTCTTTACAGGTATTCAAGGAAAATCAATAATATTACAAATGTCATTATGCTGTAGTTCACAAAACCGCTTATTGCCTTCTACACATAACCGTCATTAAACATATTCGGGAACATCCTGTTCTGATTTCCGTCAATGGGATTTCCCTGCCATTTACAGCATAACGTCAGCATCCCCCCATGCAATAGAAGGTTTCAATCCAGCCGCCCGTGAGGGGCGCGACTTACTTTTTCTTAAGATCACCATCTCTCATTCTCACGGTTTCGCAGAATTGTATCTGTCGCACTTTCCCCCACAGAAGATAGCCTGGTACTTACGTCTGCCCATTTTATGGGACCATCCTTCTTTTCCCCAGCTTTATATTTCGAGACCAGGTATTCCGCGTAATCAAGTACATCATTTTTTATTTTTCCCGGAAGTTCGTTTAATTTTTTCATGGTGATCATGTATCGGCTCGGGTTCAAATGTTGCTATAAATCTATAATAATATTCTGTGTCGAATTGTCAGGTTTTACTTTTTAACTTAATTTTGCGTTTTTCACTTATCACTCGTTTATAATAGTCTTATTTGACTACTCAATTCCGTGATCTGTATATCTTATTGTCCAACTGTTTTAATTTATATTCTATATTACATATTTTCGATTTTATAAATTCCGATATTACTTTGTAATATTAGTAAATTATGATTTCATTTAAATAATAAAGACAGGCATCTGTTCTTGTATAATGATAAATGCCTGTCTTTATTATTTTTATCCACAGATAAGCAAAGCTCTGCGAGTTTATTTAACAAGTGCCTTTAATTCATCTGTAAGAACAGAGGCAACAGTCTGCATATCTTTTAACTCATTCTCTTTGTCATTTGCTAAACCCATAGTTGCAACGGATTTAAGGTTACCCAGGAATCCTCTGCTAATGGTTAAATCAGATTTCGCTATTCGATTCGTTTCAACTCCGTTTTGCGATACAACAATAGTATAACCTAATTCAGGTGCTATCACAGATTTGGAAGAAACCGAAATGCCTTCTCCGGCAAACTGACGTTTATAATCAAGCACAATTGAAACATTCATCGTGTTCTTTCCTGATCCATCTGCCTGCAGACCTTTTTCCTTAAGCGAAGACATGAATTCTTTTTCCATTATCTTTGAGAATTCAGCCTGGTCAGGATAGCCTTCCACTTCATATTTCTGTGTAAGATTAACTTTAAAGCTCTCAATTGAAAATTTAGTACCTTCCGGGAGCTTTTGTACTGAAGCACATCCGGCAATGAACAACAAGATAAACAATACTGAGAAAATATTTTTCTTCATAGTGACTCCTTTTATTGCTGTAATATGATTTTGTAGGTTATTATTTTATTATTTTTATTTTTAGATATCAAGTAAAGAAATATGTTTTTTTCTGAAATTCAAGGTTTATTATGTCTGAGTCGTACATGGGCAGACACATTCCGTACATGGGCAGACACATAGGTCTGCCCCTACGGGGACAACAGGGATACCGGCGTTGATAATGATGAAATGGATGTGATTGGGCATGCATACAAATGAATCGCAGGTTATATCCGGGAATTTATTTTCCAATTCATGATACCATTTTATTGTCATGAGGCCCGGGTCATTTAATTTCATTATGTTATCCGTAATTTCACCGAACAGGCATGCGCGATTTTGCGTACATATTGTAATAAAATATGATCCCGGCTGTGAATAATCGTATCCTTTTAAACGGATCGATCTGCGGTGATGGATTGCAGGGTTAAAACGTGGTTTATCGAATGTCATGTTTTTTCCGTGTGTTTGTTTTTAGCCAGGTTTGGGTGGAAAATTATTGAATATGTAAAACGAGGTTTTAAACAAAAAAATTCTACTTAGATGCCAATATTTTGAGCATTGATAATGCTTTATCCAGTTGTTCTTTATCCAGGGTATTTAATATTTCCAGAAATTCACTCTTCATTTTTAAAGATTTTATATCCGTATCAGTCTCATCAATCCCGGTAAAAAGCTCGGCAAGACTTATATCCAGGCCCTGAGCTATTTTTGCTATTATATCTAAAGTCGGGTTTCGTCCCTTCATTCCGGATTCTATTTCAGCAAGATATCCTGTCGATATTTCATTCTCATTGCTGAATTGAAGCTGCGAAACATTCTTCTTTTTTCTCAGGTACTGGACTCTCTTGCCAAAAGCTATATTGATATTCTTCATAACTGTATAACAATATATTTTTGGGAACAATACAATCCGATATAACATATTAAAATTAATTATTTTACTTGAATAATAATATATAGTTTACTATACGCCCCATTATATCACTTTATTTTTTGAAATCATAGAAAAATAATCTAATATATCGGAGTGCAGAATGAAAAAGATATTATTGATTGATGATCAGAAAAATGTAATTCACATTGTAAAAAGGTCTTTAGAAAAGGCCGGATTTCTCGTGAAGGCCGCGTATAATGGCCGTGATGGCCTGGATATATTATTCAGGGAAGGTCTTAATATCGGATTGATCTTTCTGGATATGGATATGCCGGTTTTAAATGGCACTGGTTTTATAAAAGAATTTATAAAATTTCAGGAATATACCTGTATTCCTGTATTTATATGTACCGGGAATTTAGATAAAAAAGCAAAGGATGAGCTTTATCAATTCGGGATAGCGGATATTCTTTTAAAGCCTGTTGATTTGAATGTTTATAGGTCTTATGCTGAAAGATATATATTGCGGGAGGATTGTGCTGATTAAACAGGTATTTTTTAAATAAAATAAAGGTATTATAAGGAGATAAAAAACCGGTATAATCTGTTATTGTGTGGGGGATTCTTATTTTCCGCTAGTGATGGAATTCTATCTTCCATGGGCGGGGAAACATTCTTTTCCAGGGGTGAGTATGTTTCTTTGCCATTTACACTTCCGTGTGGTTTTCTACCGCCTGAATGTACCTGCTGACCAGCATACAAACAGGCAACCACACGGTCTGTGAAGGCCGCCTTTATGGTGCGTAGTAGTTCAAGCGGGGTCGAATCCGCTATGCGAACGTCAAATTTAATTTTAATAATATGTCGTTTTACTGGTTACAGGAAAACAAGATAGAGGTTGAGTGTCAATAAGATTTTGGGGGGAATGATTTGAGCTGTTAACTTATTCATCGCAATATATTTTCTTATATTTTATTATTCTATCCCTTAGGCGGGAATGGATCATTCCCATGGCTATCGGATTGTGCTATCCTGCCGTCCATATTATGTATCACTAACTCTGTTTTCTGGTTACGGCTTATTTCTCTTGAATCGGTAATAAGAATTTTCATCCGCTTACAGCAATCTCCTCTCTGAACTCGGCTAGTCTCTTATTAGCAAGAGCGGCTGCTTTGCTCATTGATACTATCTCTTCAGTAATAGCTTTGTATAGTAATCTGGTGAATCTCTGGGGATCTTCCTTTCCGCATAATTCCACATAATCCTTTTTTTTCTTTCCTTCTGCATTTACTTGTATATTAAATGCTTTAAAAGTCGGCTCAGAAATTATACCAAGCGACCTGGCTCTTGCCATTATTGCCTGTACGGATATTCCGTAATATTCGTCTATTATTTTAAGCTCTTTCAGGGATATAGAGGTTCTTTTTGCTCCGACTTTTTCTATGAACGTCTCTTTTGGCAAAAGCATGGCTCCGGCAAAAGTATGGCAAAGTATTTCCTGTTCCTTGTCGTCATCAATAAAAGCTGAGAGATCAAGAATAAGATGCCCGAGTTCATGTAAAGCAGTGAATCTTATTCTCTGAGTAGTATTATTTTTATTTATCACTATTACCGGTATTTTATTAACATAGGCAGACATTCCGGCAAAGGTATCTTCTGCCTTTACTTCATAAATTTTAATTTGTTTTTCTTCCAGCATTTCAAGTACTCCGGGTAACGGCCCGTTACCGAGCTTCCATGCTTTACGTACATGATTTGCCGCGTTTTCAACATCTTCCCTTGATTCAATCCTGAACTTTTGTAAAGGGTTCCTGAATTCATATTTTATATTAAGAAGGCGTTCGAGTTCTACATAGCGTTCAAGAAAATCCGAACATTCTCCTTTTATGCGTTCAATATCGCGTTTCCCGAGTTTTGCGTGCTTTCTGAATTGTATGTCTTTGAGGTTGACGGTCGTATTTCTGTAAAAGTAATCTACCGGAACCTTTAAAGCTTTTGATATTTCAAGTAAAACTTCGCTTGACGGTTTTACTTTCCCCTGTTCATATTTGTTCAGTGCCTGCTTGGTTATATTTATCTCCATTCTGTCTGCTAGTTCCTGCAGGGATATTCCTGCGATTTTCCTTGCAGAC
>CAZVYR010000235.1:0-6587 GCA_964631555.1 uncultured Leptospirales bacterium | reverse complement strand
TTTATAATCTTTTTCACAAGTTTGAAGTGTATTCTCAGGAACGGGATTATTAACCTCTCAATGGTTTAATTCCCCGCGCCTTTTGAAGGAATCCTGCGGATTTTGCAGGAATCCTGCAAAATCCGCAGAAAGCCTGCATATTGCTGCGGGGAGCTTTATTCTGATTCCTCATGTGAGAACGGCCATAACCTGAAATAAGATTTTACAATCTCCCATCTGTGAGCCAAACCTCTTGGTTCAAAAATTAGAAATAAAATAATTATTAATCCGCGTGTTATAAGCCCGAGAGAAGCTGCTGCCTGTGCTGCTATTGCAGGGAAAATTGATGCAATTACAGGACCTATCACAGTGACTATTTCATCCAGCAATTTAAGAAAAATAACTCCGAATATCGCTCCGGATATACTGCCCATGCCGCCGACGATCAGCATACCGAGATACCATACGGAATCCATAAATGTAAAGAGATCGGTAGAGGCCCATCCGAAATAATGGATCAGCAGTGCACCGGCAACACCTGCATAAACACAACCTATGAAAAATGCCTGCAGTTTATAGGCCCACAGGTTGATCCCCATGACTTCAGCAGCCAGGTCATTATCCCTTATTGCCACAAATGCCCTGCCTGCTCGTGTTCTTGAAATATTATAAACCGTATATGTAGCCAGTGTCGCAAATACGACCACCAGATAAAAATAGCTGGATTTTGAACTCAATTCAAAACCTGCTATACTTGGTTTCGGAACAGCAAAACCATCCGCGCCTCCGGTTAGATCATGCAACTGGAGTATCAGCCATATAATAATAAAATGGGCTGCTATTGTGGCCATTATCAGATAGAAACCTTTTATTTTTAATGACGGAAGCCCGAATATAAGGCCCGTTATTCCTGCCATTAAAGCGGCAGCGGGCAGGGTTATCCAGAATGATAAACCGAGCTTTGCAGCAAGAATCGCAGATGTATAAGCACCTACTGCCATGAATCCGGCGTGGCCGATAGATATCTGGCCGCAGTATCCTGTTAATATATTAAGGCCGTGGACGCTGATAATAGCAATGCCCATCAAAGTCATTATTGTCAGTATCCTGTCGTTGAATAAAAGCGGAGATAAAACTAATAATATAAGTAAAAGTAATAGCAGTCCCCAGTCAGACCTGGTACGGAATACGGCCATATCCTGTGCATAATTTTCGTTAAAGGTACCCCAGTTTACACTATTCATTTAAATCCTCTCTATCCTGACCAGGCCGAATAAGCCGTAGGGTCTTATAATCAATACTATTATCATAATTATAAACGGGAAAACGTTCGCAAGGCCGCCTCCTGCCAGGAGGGGGTCCAGGTACCCGGCTGCCATATTCTCAAGTATTCCGACTATTATGCCGGCGATTATTGCACCGCCGATTGAGTTGACCCCTCCGAGAAGAACTACTGCAAAGGCTTTAAGCCCGATCTGGGACATAGGGATCATGACACCTGAGACGCCGCCAAGTAGAATGCCGCCTGTTACACCTACAACGCTCGCGATTGCCCATGATACAGCGTATACTGTGGTTGCTTTTATGCCCAGGCTTTGAACTACCTGCAGATCTTCAGCAGTGGCCCTCATCGCGAGTCCGATCTTTGTATAACGAAATATAAACATGAGTACGAGTACTACGACGACGGATACGATGAGGCCTATCACGGACTCTGAAGGTATTGATATGTTGCCGATCTTGGCTGAGAAGACAGGCAGTACACCGTGATAAGTCTTGTACTCGCCTCCCCATGCAAGTGTCGCGGTTCCTTCAAGTACTGTTGAAATAGCGATAGTCATCATAACAATTGCGAGTACAGGCTGGCCGACAAGAGGCCGCAGGGTTAAGCGTTCAATCAGCAGGCCCATAATGATAGCTGATATAATGGCCAGAGAAAATGCCGCCCATACCGGAAGGCCGAGCGGAACCAGGAAGGTGTAGCCCAGATATCCGCCTATCATTACAAAATGTCCCTGCGCTATATTAAACGCTTCGGAGCATTTTAATATGATTACGAAACCTATTGCTATAAGAGCATATATCATTCCAAGTGCAAAGCCGGTTACCAGAAGCTGAAGAAAAAATGTCATAATATTCCCTCTTAAAGTGTTTTAATGTGAAGACTGGTATTCAATGTTTCTGTTCTGCCGTCGCTGAAGGTTACCTGTGTTTTTATGGGGACATCATTCTTATCACTATATATTGCTTCTATGATTTCACTATACCTGTCTTCAAGGAATGATCTTCTCAGATTTCTTGTCCTTGTTTGTTCAGCTTCATCAGGGCTGAAAGTTTTATGAAGGTTCAGGTATCTTTTTATTTGGGAGTTGCCGGGCAGAGTATTATTCACTCTTTCAATATCTTTTTTTATGAGATCATATACTTCGGTTTTCTGTGATAGTTCGGCGAAATTGTTGAAATTTATCCGTCTTCTGCCTGCCCATCTGGCAACGTTCCGGAAATCAATTACAATTATTGCTGAAGCGTATTGGCCGGAAGGTCCCGCGAGAATCCAGGCATCGTTTATATAAGGACTGAATCTCAGGCTGCTTTCAAGGGACTGGGGGGCAATCGTGCTTCCGTCCGCGAGTTTAATAATGTCGTTCAGCCTCTCAACAAATACGATATGTCCGTCCTCACTGATCGAGCAGCAGTCGCCGCTGTAAAACCAGCCGTCTTTCAGAACTTCTTTTGTTTTATCAGGATCATTATAGTAACCGGTAAAGATACCGGGCTGCCTGCAGACAAGTTCACCGCTTTCTGTTATTTTTATTTCAGATTCATTATGGTCAGGCCCGGATGTATCGGAATCGATGTCGCCGTTCCCTGAGCATGCAAGAACCCCTCCCTCTGTTGATGAATAAATGCTTTTAAGAGGTATGTTCATGCTATGGTAAAACCTGAATGCTTCCGGGCTTAATACGGACTCTGTGGTATAGCATATTCTGGCATTTGTAAGACCTATCCTGGATTTTATGGGCCTGAACAGGAGCATATCTGCCAGCCAGTAAAGTATTTTATTATATAACCCTGGTTTCTGTTTTTTATATTTGAAATCAGTAATACTGTAACCGGCAGGCATTAGTTTTTTAAAGATATAATTCTTAAAAGCATCTGCTTCAAGTATCTGGGCATAAACGCCGGATGCCTGACTTTCCCATAACCGTGCGCTGTAAAATATTACAGATGGTATTGATTCTTTTATATCGCGCTGCTGTGTTTCAGGTGATTCGGCAAAATTGATTATGCCGGCTGAAAGCAGATGGCATCCGATATTAAACCACTGTTCAGTCATCCACGCAGGCGGACGGTATGGGATTATGTTATCGCTGGAAAACAATGGATCCAGGCGCAGATAATATTCGGAGCCGGCCCTCATGCTGTTATATGTATGAACTGCTCCCTTGGGAACAGTCCCGGTTGTGCCTGATGTATAAACAATGGCGCACACATCTTCGCCCTTGCCTGTTTCAATATTTTGCTCAAATAGTCCGGGATTGCTGTTCCCGTATTCTTTTCCCTGTTGAATTATTTCTTTGTATCCTGCAAGTATTGGCTCGCGGTAATGCGCCAGACCTTTATAGTTCCAGTAGATGATCTTCTTTAATAAAGGTAACTCATTATTTATTTCAAGAAATTTGTCCACCTGTTCCTGGTCTTCTGCAACGGCAAACTCAGCTTCGGAATTCTCTGCAATATATTTAACTTCCATTGGACTCAGGTCGGAATATAATCCTATGGGGATTCCGTGAATGGCTTGTGCCGCAAGCTCAGCATGATACCATTCGGGGGCATTGTCGCCGATGATAAGGAGTTTATTTCCAGGTTTGAATCCCAGGCTTAACAGGCCGAGTGCAAGGTATTTGACGCCGGTATAATATTCTTCCCATGTATATGTATGCCAGATGCCGTAGTGCTTATGGCGCATGGCTTTGTGTGAAGATCCGTATTTTTTATAATTATACGCGAGTACTTTTGGCCATGTATCGCCTTTATCTTTATTCAGCAGATCCTTAATAAGAAGGGTTTTGTTGTTTTTATCTTTCATCAGGCAAGCCACCTCTTTTTTCTTCTGTAGTGTTTGATTTCCCTGTAGCTTTTCTGAGAACCTACTGCTGATAGGCCCATATAAAATTCTCGGATATCTTCATTATCTTTGAGCTCTGAAGCGGAACCGCTTATGGCTACTCTGCCGTTCTCAATAACATACACGTAATCGGATATGCCGAGTGCGGCCATGGCATTTTGCTCTACCAGGAGTATTGCCGTCTTTTCCGTTGTGTTTATATTCTTTATTATTTCATATATTTCCTTGACAAGAAGGGGAGCGAGACCGAGTGAAGGTTCATCAAGAAGTATGAGATTCGGCCTTGCCATAAGGGCTCTGCCGATCACTAACATTTGCTGTTCGCCGCCCGATAGATAACCGCTCATTTGTTTTCTGAGTTCTTTGATTTTGGGAAACCAGTTGAATACCATTTCAATGTCTTTTTTAATCTGCGACCTGTCTTTTCTGCAATAGGCGCCTGCAAGCAGGTTTTCTTCAACGCTCAGGTGTTCGAGAACTCTTCTTCCTTCCATTATCTGGGTTATGCCCATTGCGGCTATTTTTTCAGGGCCATAGCGGTCTATTCTTTCGCCGTTGTAATCAATGCTTCCGCTTGTTACTTCGCCTTCTTCTGTTTTGAGCATTCCGGAAATTGCCTTCAGTGTTGTGGTTTTGCCTGCACCGTTAACACCGAGAAGGGCTACTATTTTGCCGTCGCCTACTTCGAGGGATATGCCGCGGATAACCTGGATTACATTCATGTATGAGACTTCGATATTATTTAATTTAAGCATATTTCTTTATCTTAAGCCTGTTATATTTTTTATTGTTCAGTGATGTTCCCCAATATTTATTTACCCGGCTGTTATGAAATCCTGTCCCAGATATGCTTTTATTACTACAGGGTTGCTTTTGATCTGTTCCGGAGTGCCTTCAGCGATCTTGCGTCCGAAATCGAGAACTGCAATGCGGTCCGCAATATCCATTACTACTCCCATGTCATGTTCAACGAGTATGATAGTGCTTATTCCGTCCCTGAGTACCGGGCTGTCGGGATAGGTGTCTCCCTGTCCTTCAAAGATATCTATTATGAACCTGGCAATGTCTTCCTTTTCTTCGAGATTCATGCCTGCCATTGGTTCGTCAAGGAGGAGTATGTCAGGTTCAAGGGCAAGGGCCCTGCCTAACTCGACTCTTTTCTGCATTCCGTAGGGCAGGACTCCCACGGTTTTTTTTCTGATGGGCGCTATTTCAAGAAAGTCTATGATCTCTTCAGCTGCCTTGCGGTGCTCTATTTCTTCTTTCAGGGACGGGCCGAAATATAATGCTCCTGCTATGAAATTCTGTTTCATGTGGACATGGCGTGCTGCCATTATATTATCCTGAGTGCTAAGACCCGCATAGAGCTCTATATTCTGGAATGTTCTGGCAATTCCCAGTTGTGCCAGTTTATCCGGCCGCATTCTTGTTATTTTTTTACCGTCGTAGTATATTTCACCTGATTGTGGTTTATAGAAGCCGTTTATACAGTTAAGCATTGCTGTCTTGCCCGCACCGTTAGGGCCAATGATCGCAACTATTTGCTTTCCCATTATTTCAAGACTGACGTTGTTAAGGGCCTGTACGCCGCCGAAGTATAGTGAGACATTGCTTATCTTAAGTTTAATGTTATTTCCGGTAGTCACCAGTCATGATCTCCTGGTTGGTATAATTTTAAATTAATTAAAGTAGGTGTTCGCAGTATTTAAATATTAATTCGAATTTCTTGTTAACAAGTTATATAGAGATTATATTCGTTAATCACTGCATTTAATGAATGTACAGTGTTTATTTTTAATAGAAATAGTATTTTGTGTAAGTGCTATTGCGATGGATTTGTATTTTAACGCAACGTTAAATAAAGCCATCCGTGCCGGGATATGTTTGTAAGCAGGAAATGGGATGGTTATAAACGATTCCGGCTCTTTATTAAAGCCGATGGTTCAAATAATGATTTTTGTATTATACTTTTAAAGATGTTTCTCTTAACGTTAAACGTATGCATATTGAATTATATTATAAAGTCAACTGATTTTTTTAAAATTACCCTATAGAACTTTATTTTTTTTATTTGGATTCGAATAGCTACGGTTGAAGGTATTGTTGATAAAGTAAGATATTTTGCATCTTACCCCCTCGCCAGCTAACATTGGCGCAATCCCCCGGAGGGGGCACCAGTTGTGAAGTTTTAAAACATAATGCCTTTAACCGGTGTTGTTTGCATAACAAGACGTACTCCTTTTAGCGGCGGGAGCAGAGGAAGATTATTGATTCATTATCTGATGGTTTGTTTTTATTATACTGCTGTATTTTGTTATCCGGGATCGAATTTTTTATGATGGGAGGCCGGATTTAGCCTGTTTCTTTTCTTATTCGTATTTGAAACGGAGTGGTTAGGAATTAAGTTTAAAGTTGAAGGTTCCAGGTTCCAGGGAAGAGCTGATATTTTTGAGTTCGTTTCGTTTATTGAAGTACGCTC
>CAZVYR010000234.1:0-6696 GCA_964631555.1 uncultured Leptospirales bacterium | reverse complement strand
CTGCATTCTGTGTTTCGCCTTCAGACTGAATATTATAGGGCGAATCGAGGAACAAATTTCCGTATTTATCTTTAATAATCGGGGTTTTCACAAGCGCGGAAGCTGAAAGAAGGCTGAGATCGGAATACCCTCCGAACTTGTCCACTTCATCGATTGTAGTAATATTTATAATGGCTGACGTTGCAGAACCGAATTCTGCGGGAAAGGCAGAGGCGTAAACATCAATTTCGCTCATAAGGTTTGTGTTTATTACAGAATGAAGCCCGCCGAAATGAAGGGGATCATTGACAGGAATATCGTCAATATAATAATTATTAGTGGTCAGGTCAGCACCGCGTATCACCAAAGGACCGAACAACCCTCCCCCTGCACGGATTATTCCGGGTAGCGCGGTAAGTGCATTTATGGAATCACCGAACGAAGCCGGTACCTCCTTAAGATCACTCGCGCTCATCGTATGCCTTGAAATCTCCTGTATATTCTTTTTTTTCCTCCCGCTTAACCTGGTTCCCTTTATTATTACTGGCCGAAGCTCAATTTCATCTTTTCCACCGGCATCATCTCCAATATAATCCGGATCCTCTATAAACAACTCATCGTCTTCCTGCTTTAAATCTTCTCCAGTATCTTCTTCAGCCTGGACACCCCGATTATCATTCTCATCCTGCGATAAGAACTCATTAAACTCTTTATCTGTTGCACTCTCAGTTATCCCTTCTGTCTGGGAATATACCAACGATCCTTTTATCAGGAAGAGTAATATACTGAATATTATAACTAAGATTATTTTAATAAAGAAGTTAGCTATACTTAACGTACTTGTAATATTCATATTTGAATAATTTTCTAAATGGCGGGACGGGATGCCAACAAAGAATCATTTATTATAAAAGGACTGCTCAAAAAGGATATTTTCAGTATCTTCATCAGTAAGGTTCCATAATTCCTTCACCTTTTTATGCATCGCTTCCATATATCCGCGTACCACATAATAGTGAGCCCTGTCAAAGAACAATATTACACGGTCATTCAATTCCCTCATCTGATGAAGCTGAAAAGCAGAATCAAAACCACTTTCGTTTACTACGAACAGCCATAACACTCTGCGAAGAAGAACAGTTGCCCTGAATACCTCGCATAACGGTATCTTCCTCTCAAAGAACTCTTTGCCTTCTGCTGCATATCTTCTTCCTATATCCTCTTTAGTTGTATCGTATCCGACCCATTGACTCAAATTTTTTAACACATATTCCGCTTTGTCACGGACGAAATCCAGGTGTTCTTTAGTGAAGCTTGATGTTGTCGGGTCGTCAAGAATCCGGTTTGTCCACTCCTTAAGAATGACGTTCCTGTTCTTTTCAACGAATTCAATCAATTTATCCGATATCAAACGCATCATAATTATCACCTCAATTAAAAATTCTTTCTTATAATTCAGGGATATCAATAAACCGAATATTTTTCAAGAAGAAAGCGGAATGGAAAATGAATAAAAAGTAAATAAGTATTGAATGTGGCAGAATCAAATATCGCAGAAAATGAACTCCAGGTTACTTATTACCCGCAATCTCTTCTACTAAAGCTGAGAAGAGAGTTATTATATCCGCGTTTGTTTTTCTCAACATAAGACTAAGCTGTCTTGCGATCGCTCTTGTTACATTGAGCCCGACTTCAGGATTTATATTGCCAAACCGGATAAACTTTTCCCGTTTTATTACAAGGCATTCACAATCAGTCTTGGCTATTACTGTCGCCGATCTCCTGTCATTATCGATCAGTGCGAATTCCCCGACATACACACCCCCGGTATTTGCATCGAATGTCGTAATTGTATAGGGCTCATTCTGCAATGTTTCTTTTACAATTTCAATTTCGCCGTTCAGAAAAATAAAAAGCTCATCACCGGATTCCCCTTCTTCGATTATTGCCCTGCCTTTTTTAAATGTTTTTCTTGAACAAAGTTCAGCGATCTTCTTTATAACCGCGTCATCATGAGCGTACATTTTAAAAAACTGTACTTCTTTTAACTTGTTGAGCACATTGGGGTTTTCGGGAATTATATCTTTATGTGACATCCTATGCCCTTTTTCTTTTTTTTGACTTTGACCTGCTTTCAATCGTAATGGCCATCGAATACTTTTTTATTTCATAATCCGGTTCCGGGTTTATTACCGGAAGATTCGGAAGTAGTGTCTTTACCATTTTCAGGCTGTCAACGAGCTTGGATATATCCGGGGTCTTCTGCGCTTCCTCAAGAGCTTCTTTCTTTCTCATATAAAAATTACCTGTATTTTCCAAAAGTCCTATCAAGATAGAATTTCCCCTGGCTTTATAATATTCCGATAATTCAACAAATCTCCTGCCAAGATATTTTTTAGGAAAATCAACGGTATCAATCGACACGTCCGCGTTAACATTCAAAAGCGTGCTAATGACATGAGATATACCAGTACCGGCCGAAGCATTAGCGATTAAGGATTTATTATATTGGCTTGATAAAATAATCTCGTCACAATTAGTAAAGTGCAGATATCTATCAAACTTTGCATCTAAAAGTTCCGCGCATACATAAGCTGATTTGGTAATGGACTTTATAGTGATTACCGACATGACAGTCCGCGAGTCCACTTCCTGTATTGATCCTTCCGTTAAACGGTCAGCCAGAACCAATACTCTTTTCGCGCTTTTGATATTCGCGCGGTTCAGGACACGCTCGTCAATATAATCCCCGTTAATGAAGTTGATATTCTTGAACGCAGCCTCAAACCTCAGGTTTTCAATGAGATTGGGGTCAGCAGTGTTAATAAGCACTGTTTCCGAAGGCAGAAAGGACTTGTTCTTTTCCATTATATCTCTGAGAAAGTCCGCCATGTCCCTTTTCCATCCGCAAATGATAAAATGATTTTTAAGTTTCAGAGTATCCAAACCTCTACCTTCCTTCAGTTGTTTTTCAACAAGAGTTGAAGCAATATTACCTGTGATAACTCCCACAAGAGCGATTCCGAAGAACATCATTAAAACTCCGACAATCCGTCCGATCCTGGAGACCGGGTAATGATCACCATATCCCACGGTTGTGGATGTTACAATAGCCCACCAGAAGGAATCCTCAATATTCCTGATATTGCTTGAGTTCGCAACATCTTCGACCTTTTTCCCGTTCTTATCAATAGTATATTTTATATAATCTTTCTCAGTATAATATATTGCCAGCGAAAAGAGCAAAAGGATCAGGAATCCTATTGAAAAAAGTTTGAAAGCAAAATTCTTTTTAATTCTTTGACAAAACTCGCGTATAATCCGCAGCCATCGTTTTTCTCTGATTTCTTTTTCAGGCATTTTATAATCCGGCATATACAGATTTATATGATTTAATATATCATAATGATGATATCATTAATGATCGGAAAAAATCCGTGATATATACAGAATTATTATTTTAACCTGACAGGTTTTATTTTAAAGATTGGGTGAGAAAAAAAGTATCATAATAAAAATAAACAGAAGACAGGAAGGTAAGCCTGTTTACTTGAGAAACTACGCAGCAGAAGAACCGCACACTGGCGGAAAATCGCAACCCTGTTGTTTAGCAATGGCATGAAGGATCGCACGATTCTGAAGAGCTGCAGCATTCCCTACATTGATTTTGGGATTTGCGTTTAACTGTTTTGTAAATTCTTCTTATTGCGAACAGAACAGCGATCCCGACAATAATAAAAACCATAATTATTTGCGTCATATTGAGACATACCTTTAAATAAAAAATATTCTTTTAATAACTAAATATAATTATTCTTATAATAATAATCAATCAATACCCGGAATATTTTCCAGGCACCCTGACTTATCCGTTCTTTCTCAAATCCTTAAAAAATTCTTTAAGCAAAAGAGAGGCTTCCTGCCCCATTATGCCGAATTCTATTTCAGGCACATGATTCAATTTTTTATTCCCGCATATATTAAGCACTGTCCCGCAGGCCCCGTATTTGCTATCTTCAGCGCCTATTACAACTCTCTTTATCCTGGCGTGAACAATTGCGCCTGAGCACATTGCGCAGGGTTCTTTGGTAACGTATAATTCACAATCAGTGAGACGTTCATTACCCAGAATCCCGGAAGCCTTCTCAATGCATATCATCTCAGCATGCTTAACCGGATTGTTCATGCTTCTGTTGAGATTATGCGCTCTTGCAATGACCTCATCGTTCTTTACAATGACAGCTCCTACAGGGATCTCTCCTTTTTCAAAGGCAATCTTTGCCTCTTCAAGAGCAATTCGCATAAACCTGTTCTTTCTTTCTGTTATACTATCCATTAAACTCATTATCAGGTATTAAACCCGGAAACCGGTATGGATAAAAAAGCCCTCTTTATTTCAAGAGGGCTGCTTCGCGTCCAAGAGGATTCGAACCTCTGACCTACGGATTCGTAGTCCGTCGCTCTATCCAGCTGAGCTATGGACGCATAATTATTTTTACAATAAATCAAGTATAACACACAACCCGGCTGTTTAATACCGTGTTCTGCAAATAAAGATCATTAAAGAAATAAAGCTCCCCGCTGCAAGCGGACGTGGTATCAAAAACTAAATTGGTAACTTTCCGCAACAAGCTACGGGGCAACAAACCATTGGGAGATTAAAGATTAATTAAATCAACTAATCTCTTAATAATTTTGAAATCCGGGTTATTGCCCCTTAAAACAGACCTTATAGCAATAATACTATTGAGAAAATATCCGACTATAATAAGATAAATTATTAATACAATTCCCAGGCGAAAGGATCTACATTCCACTGGGCTGAATATATTTACCAGATCCAGTAAAACCACGGCAGTCACAAAAATAAGCGAAAAAACGAAGCCCTGTTTCGCATGACGCTTGCAAAAATAGTCATCTCTGCAAACAACAAGCGGATAAATCCATCCTACAAACGGAAAATAAGAAAGGGAAGCACGCTGAACATGGGTTAATTCCCTTAAAAATATCTTCAGTTCCCCGATCTTTCTTAAATATGATGCTCTCTTAATACGATGGGAAAATGAAAAGATTTTTTTTCTCACACACTTTATCAGGTTAAGGAAATTAAAGACGCAATTCAATGTTCAGTCCTATTCGGAGAGGGAGGGATTCGAACCCTCGGTATCGAAATAGATACAATTGCTTAGCAGGCAACCCCCTTCGGCCACTCGGGCACCTCTCCATTTGATAATACCAAATCCTGTTTTTCAGGATAAATCCCATTACACAGGACCCAAGTTAACTCCCGTATTAAAAGTTGAATTGTTAATTCCTTTTTTACACTAAGAAATAATAAGCTCGGGTATAGTGATCCGGAGAGTGAGGGATTCGAACCCCCGGGGCTATAAACCCAACGGTTTTCAAGACCGCCTCTATCGACCACTCAGACAACTCTCCGTTAATAAAGTTATAAAAATACGCTTTTATGTCAAACAAAAAAATCAAAGTCCTTTCAATAACTTGAGCAACAGGGGAGAATGATTACTGAAATTATAAATAATAATGGTTTATTTCCTTCCGGGAAAGGCTTCAGGCCCTTTCCATCGGGGGATTATCTGCAGATCAAGTGCTTTTATCATTTTTACAGCTTCCTCAGGATCGGTAAACGCGCTTCCGTTGTACCATTCCGCGTAAAACCATGTTTCGGGAGTGCCTTCCAGTCGTTCTTTGCCTGTGTACCAGCCCTGATTTAAATCCTGAATTGTGATCTGCTTCGAGGAAGTCTTTATTTGTTTTCTCTCTGTTTCACTAACAGGGAAATAGCCGTCCTTTCCCCATAAGTATTTCCGCTGATAGAATCTGTATTCAATGTCGTTGCTAATTACGCGTGTGAATACATCGGGTATTTCTACATCATTGATGAACAGGTGGCCGTGTTCTGCTTCAGATCTTGAGCCTTTGTGCGTATATGTTACTGTATGAACTGTATTCTGCAGTTTGCACTCAGTGCCTGTGCATTTTTCTTTTAATGATGAGGCGCAGGTTAGGACTAATAAAGAACAGAGTATAAGTGTTATGTTCCTCATTGTCATTATTTTCATGTTCTTCTTTACCATTGATAAGCGTTTAGACCACCGTCAGCATCATTATCCTCATCAAACCAGGAATCAAGCATTTCAAACCAGTTCTCTGCACTACTATTAGCAACATCACATCCATCTATACACCATGCCAGTTTACCATAGTAATAACCTGTTGCATAGTCTATATTGGTATCAATGGAATTATACCACCATTGATATGTCCAGTGTCTGTGGTCTTGATCATCATCCGGATCATGATATTCTCTAAGTCCATCCGGGAAAAATATGGATACGCCGTTTTTATCTTCCTTAAAACCTCCAGAACCATAATAGTATCCGCCAAAAGAATATTTCACCATTGTCTCAACAGATGTCATTACAGTTAAAGCATCACTTCTTATAGTCGGTGAAAAATTTCCACTCCCATTGGTATTTTCACAAAGATCATACAAATCAAAAAGAGGGATCGACATCCATTCATATTCCGAGTTTTCATAAAAATAATACATGGTTTTACGGAGATAATCATCTTCCAGATATTTGACTGAAAACCAAAACGGCTCTGTAAAAACTGCGTTTTCAGCTATTTTAAGATCAAATTCATAAATTCGGCTGGCGATTTCCCGTGAGGTCTTTCCTGAAGTGTTGATTC
>CAZVYR010000233.1:4321-6698 GCA_964631555.1 uncultured Leptospirales bacterium | reverse complement strand
TAAACGCTTTTATCATGTTCGATGTATTCTTTTTAAGAGTTATCACCTCTCTCTTCTGCCTGAATAACTCAGATATAAGTTTTCCGTTCTGATCATAGATGTTGGTAGTAATATTAGGCTGGAACCCGGCCAGCGATTTAACTTTGTGGTAATTCGATATCATTAACGATATGAATATCACAACAAAGGCAATGGCAACACCGAAAAGAATGCCAACAAAAATTGCTTTTTGAATTCTGAATTTGTACCTGATAAAATCAAATAGCCGTGTAATAAAAGAAAATAAATTAAAAGAACCTGTTCCCGAATACGAAAAAACGTATCTTTTCTTTATTTTATATTTTTTATTGTTAAATGTACTTTCGGTTTTAGAGCCCGGCTTTTTTTTATAGTTAAACCATTCCTTAGAATTTATTTTTTCCAAACCTTCATCAGTGACAGCCTTATTAAAGTCCCCGTTCTGCTTAGTAACTTCATTATTTTTATTCTGGTCTTCGTCAGCCGGCCTGTTTAACCTCGAAGGATATCCGTTATATTTTTTAAACATCTGCTATTATCTTTCCATACAACAATATATATTGATTAATTAAACAATAGACTTATTAATCCATAATACAAAATGCAACAATAAAAATTTATTTCACAGTCATTTTAAATACAGAAAACACGAAAAATCTATTAAAAAAATTTCAAAATTTTAATAATATTATTATTAAATAACATCTGGTTAATTTTAAATTATATTATCTAATAATTGCCTGTAAACGTCCAAAATCATCTAAAATAGTCTTTAACCAAAAATTCAAAAAAGACGATCCTCTGAGTAATAATTAAGAAAAATATTTTTGTTATCAAGGATGATAACAGTATTATTCAAGGAGGAATTATGATTATAAATCACAACACCAGTGCGATATTCGCAAATCGGATATTAAAATTCCATGACTGGAGCTTAACCAAGGACATAGAAAAACTCTCTTCAGGCATGAGAATTAACCGTGCAGGTGATGACGCTTCAGGACTTGCTGTTTCTGAGAAAATGAGAACTCAGATCAACGGTCTGAAACAGGCAGAAAGAAATACAGAAGATGGAATGTCCTTTATCCAGACAGCAGAAGGTTACCTACAATCGCTACATGATATTATTCAAAGGATAAGAGTTCTTGCGGTTCAGTCCGCCAACGGCATTTATACTCCGGATGACAGACAGTTAATCCAGGTTGAAGTTTCAGAACTAGTAGATGAAGTCGACAGGATTACCTCCCAGGCGGAATTCAACAAAATGAAGATATTAACAGGATCATTCGCAAGACTCAATCCTACAGCTTCCATGTGGTTTCACATGGGTCCGAATATGCATCAAAGAGAAAGGGTATTTATTGAGACTATGACCAGCGCTGCCTTGGGTTTGAGGAATCCGGTAGTGCTCACTTTTATTTCTATATCGACACCCGGTAAAGCAAACTCTGTTATCGGACTGGCAGATGAAGCCTTGCGTCTGGTCGCGAAACAGAGAGCCGACCTTGGGGCTTATTATAACAGGCTTGAACACGCAGCAAAAGGTCTAATGAATGCTTATGAAAATGTTCAGGCCTCAGAAAGCCGCATAAGGGATACCGATATGGCCGCAGAAATGTCCTCTTTTGTAAGGGATCAAATACTCACTCAGGCCGCGACCGCAATGCTAGCGCAGGCCAATACAAAATCGCAAACCGTTTTACAATTATTAAGATAACGATGAGCCAACATCGAAGTATTAATCAAAACGCCGGGATTCCCTCTCCCGGCGTTCTTATTAATGATTGACTTATTTTAAAAAAGTCTGATATAAAATTTGTATGTAACGTGCGATACAGGTAATAATAAAATATTAACAGATGGAATATAAAAAGATTACATTCTCAGTCGCCCTTCTGATGGGGACCCTTGCCTTCGGTACTTTAGCATATCATTTCGTCGAAAACATGACACTATTTGATTCGTTTTATATGACCGTAATAACCATAAGCACAGTAGGCTTCGGCGAAATAAAACCACTGTCGGAATTAGGGCGTTTTATAACTATTTTAATAATCAGTACCGGAATCACAATAGGAGCCTATACAATTGGTAATATACTAAGATTTGTTATTGAAGGGGAATTATCAAAGACAATAGGGAGGAAAAAATTGGAGAAAAAGATTTCCAAACTCAAAGATCACTATATTATATGCGGGTTTGGCAGAATTGGCAGTCTGATAAGCAAAGAATTATTTGATCATAATCTAAAATTCGTAGTTATCGATAATGACCCGGACTGTATTGGACAATTAGCTTCGGAAAAATACCCGTATTTATTAACGGATGCTAGTACTGAAGAGGCTTTGCTGGAAGCCGG
>CAZVYR010000233.1:0-4221 GCA_964631555.1 uncultured Leptospirales bacterium | reverse complement strand
AATACCCGTATTTATTAACGGATGCTAGTACTGAAGAGGCTTTGCTGGAAGCCGGCATCATGAACGCAAAAGGAATAATAACCGCTGTAAAATCAGATGCTGACAATGTTTTTATAACATTGACCGCAAAAGGATTAAGGCCTGATATTTTTATTCTCTCCAGAGCTTCGGACACAAAATCGGAGATAAAATTAAAACGAGCAGGCGCAACAAGAGTTATGTCCCCATACTTGATCGGAGGCAAGAGAATGGCCCAGGTAATTATCAGGCCAACCGTTGTGGATTTCATTGATATTGCTATGATGGATAAACACCTAGGTCTGGTTATGGAAGAAACCAGGGTAAAAGAAAAGTCAAAGCTGGCAGGGAAAAACCTTATTGAAAGCAATTTAAGAAAGGATTATGGAGTAATTATCGTTGCAATTAAAAAATATGACGGCCGGATGATATTTAATCCTACTCCGCAGGAAAAGCTGGATGTGAACGACGTACTTGTTGTTCTTGGTAAAAAAGAAGACCTTATAAAAATGAGCTCAACAATTTAACGAGTCTCTCAATAAACTCAATAAATCAGGAGACTATCTCCTTTTTCAATAAAATTATATATTTACTAAATTCCCACTTCTTTTGAGTTAGTATAATGTCCTGTAATTTAAAAAAGTCTTTTCTCCTTTTTTAATTTCGATCTTAGTTTTATTAGTTTTCTCAACACTGCCGCTATGGTCAATAAGTTTAATTTCAACGTCATATTTGCCGGGACTCAGGAATACCCTGCCTACCTGAAGATTCGCCGGTAACGTATGCCAGCATCTTAAATCAGGTTTAATTTGCGAAGCCAGGGCTGCCCCGGTCCCTGCTCCTGCTATTGCGCCGATTAAACCCGCGATACTGCCCAATTTTTTAGATTGCTCGGCCATCTTCTTTGCCCCAATGCCCACAGCTAATGACGCGGCAGCTTTTACAGCTATACTTCCTGCGACTTTAGCATACATACTGTGATATTGATCTTCCATATTTCTCACAGCAGTATTCTCAATATCCTCCAGCAGAATAGTCTCTGATATATCCTGGCCGTTGACATTGATAACAAGTTGTTTAATTTTATCAGATCTTTTTTGAAATTTGGGAATTGGATTTTCCGCAATTTTAAGGGCTATCAGAACTCCGGCAACAGTAACCCCGGCCTTCAGAGGCATACCTCTCAAAGACACAGTAATCCCGCTTTTCATTGATTTGTCATCAAGCAAACGTCCCCTGGAGACTTTTATAGCTCCCCTGCCTGCCTGGAAAAATATAATCAGTTCGCCCGCATCCTTTGGATAGTTATCCTGCTTCCCGAACTGTTTTATCCATTTTGAATAATCTTCATCATCCCCAAGTTGTTTTGCCATTCTCTGCAAGTCACCATATACGAGATTCAACTTTGGATTCAGCTGATTTATCTGTTTATATTCTATATATGCAAATTCCCTGTCTTCATCATCATTATTCAACGCGGCAGTTAATTCAAATGCTACTGCAGTTAAATATTTTGCCATGAGATTCTGCTTGTAATTTTTGCCGGTTGTAACATTTATATCCCTAAGAAGATCATTCACCTTCTTAAATGAAACCCGCGCATTGTCTGCATCATTCAGCATTAAATAGTTAATACCCATATACATGTGAATCAATACACGTTCAAAATCCTCGCCCTTATAATTTGTCTGTGTTTCATTTAACAGAAGTGAAGCTGTCTGTTTACTTATACTTGTGGCAATATTATCCGCAAGTTGTGCTGCCCCCATAAAGATTGTATTGCTTTTCTCATATTCCCCGGCTGCATGCAGCATTAAACCGCATTCCATCATAAAGACAAGCTGATTCTTGTCTTCTTTATTGACATAAGGAAGCAGCTTTTTAGCCGCGTTTATATAATTGCCTTTATAAAAGGCAACCTCTGAATCTCTCATTAACTGATTATAATCTGTTGTACATGCTGAGAAGAAAAACGCGATTACGAAAACAATATAAATAATGTTTCGATGTCTCATTATTCTAAATCCTGGATTGATTGTTTATAAGGAATATTTATTTTTTGAAGTCGCCTTTAAAAATTCCTGCTGATCCTGCCATTCCACAACTCTAGTTTTCAGATTATATAACTTTAGTGTTATAACTAAATATTGCAGCCGCTTGCTGCCTACAGTCCTGACATTATCCCTGATATCGCCTGAGAGATACAAATTCGGGGACTTCATCATACCTACGGGGATCGCGGAATCAGGATCAATAAGGCCGGTCATACCTTGCTCCATTTCTTTGATAGCATCTTCCGTTAAAGTTTCATCTACAAATTTTATTCTTTTCTTGATTAAATTAGTGGAAATTTCATCCGAAATCAATTTTGTATCAATATGTTCTGATGTCTTATTCGCAAATCTTTTGACTTGTATAAAAGCCGGCTGTTTCCAGTCATCTTTTAAAAATCCATACATGGAGGTTACCATTTTATTTACCGTAATTTTTATCTCTCTAGGCCCGAACTCCATAGAACCTTTATCCTCTGAAGCGTCCCTGTACTGCGTACCTCCGCAAGCGGTTATAATAAAAGCAATTGAACAGATCAGAGCAATCTTTTTCATAATAAATGCCTCCTTAGAATTATTGAAATTATTTTAAAAAAGTATATTATTTCAATGATTTTACAAACTTATTAGCAACTCCTGATAAACATTATTATACTAATAAAATACCTGTAAAGTCAAAAATTATTTTTATAAATATTTGTGCCGGGATATTAAATTTCGGAAAATAGAATCAAATTATAGAAGGCATTTTAGCGTTTATGCTTTTACCGGATGTCATCTCTGCAACAGCCTGGAAAATAACTTTCATATATTGCTCCATCGGCTGAGTGAACAGTAAAGGATGGAAATCCTTTCTCGAAACCCTTTTTATTATTACAAAATCTTTTTCAAATCCTTCAATTGTAAAGATAAAATCCTTGTGCATTAATCTTGTCAAATCTTCTGATTTTACTGCGAAAATCCCGTCTACTTCTCCGTCAATAAAAACATACTGATTTAACGGCCGGTTATCATAATATAGAAATACGTGCTGAAACTCACGATGATATAGATTATCAGTACGTTCTTCATACCTGTAATAACCAAGATCAGTGAGTTCGTTATCCGGCGGTGAAATACCGATCTCTTCATACGATTCTTTCTGTATCTTATTAATATTTCTACCAAAAGGAACGTGTCCGCCGACAGTAATATCCAGACAATCCGGATAAGTATCTTTGTTTTTCGCTCTGTGCTGAAAAAGCAGCTCCGGTTCACCTGTATTTCTGACTACCCATAAATGAACACCCTCATGAGCTATGCCATCTTTATGAGCAATCTTTCTCGGAACAGCCCTGCCAGTCGGAACAGCCTTTATCCAGTCCCACTCTTCGATAAGTTCATCAGTATGTTCTATAATTTCTTTGGATTCATTCATATTTAACATTTTAAAATTCGGCAATAATAACTTACATTTCGGCAATCTATCCCCGTCCGCAGGGCGGAAAAAATATAGTAATATTCCGTTTATATTTGAAGCAAGGACTTTTTAGAAATTACAGCGCTTTTTCTATTCAATAAATCAGTCTGGTTGGAATTTTATTATTTACATCGTTAATTAATTTTAATAATACAATCATGATCATCATACCCGGAGGTTCGAATTATGGCAGAAAACAAATACGAACACCATTTATTGAGAAATTGTGTTGTTATGGGTAAAAAAGGCAGACTTATCGTCAGTACCAGGGATGCGGAATCATTCGGCAGGGGGAATTTTTCATTTGAGTGCATCTATATTCCCAGTCCAAGACTTATGGTTAGCCAGCCCCATCAGCATGAATTTGATCAGTATTTATGCTTTTGCTCATCAAATCCGGATGACCCGAACGATTTTGAAGCGGAGATAGCGCTTACCCTTGGAGAGGAGCTTGAAAAACAGATAATAACCACACCTACCATCGCTCATATACCGTCCGGATTGCACCATGGCCCTCTCGAGTTTGTCAGGGTTGATAAACCGCTGTTATTTGTTGATATAGCAATAACAGGAAAATATTCAAGAGTCGGCGGTACAGAAGATTGAAATAATTTTTATTACTCAAAAAGCTTTGCGGGATACAACCTGACTATTCCCTGCAAAACTCAATATGCTTCTTTTCCGACCGCTTGG
>CAZVYR010000232.1:0-6723 GCA_964631555.1 uncultured Leptospirales bacterium | reverse complement strand
TATTTGACAAAAAATAATTAGTCAACTTGACTGACTTTTATTGCTAAAATTGTTAATATGAATTATTAAGATTAGATTTGTTGTAAAACTGGTTTTCTCCCGCCTGCGGCGGGGGAAAACCCTCATAACTTCATATTATGTAAAATATGTAAATCTAAAGATTTTGCTAAGTACTCTGGATGAAAAGATGAATAAAAACAACAAAACGCTGGTTATAGTCGAGTCTCCTTCCAAGTCAAAAACTATCAATAAATTCCTTGGGGATAAATACATAATTACGTCTTCAATGGGGCATATAATAGACCTGCCGAAATCCAGGCTGGCAGTTGACGTGGAGAACGGGTTCACGCCGGAATATATAACGATCAGGGGAAAGGCGAAGATACTGAACGCTCTTAAGAAAAAAGCATCGCAGGTTTCGAGGATATTGCTGGCTACTGACCCAGACAGGGAGGGCGAGGCTATTTCGTGGCACTTATCAAATGCCCTTTCTCCGAAAAACAGTAATATTAAAAGAATTGAATTTAACGAGATAACCGAATCAGCTATAAAAGAAGCTGTCGAGAATCCCAGGGATATCAATTATAATCTTGTTAATGCGCAGCAGGCGAGACGGATTCTTGACAGGATAGTCGGTTATTATATCAGCCCGCTCTTATGGAAAAAAGTAAAGAAAGGATTGTCCGCAGGCAGGGTGCAGTCTGTTGCATTGAATATAATATGCGTGCGGGAAAAAGAAATAGATAATTTTAATCCGGAAGAATACTGGAGTATTGATATTGTCTTCTCTGCCGGCGGCCACGAGTTCACAGCTTCCTTATATACTTACAAAGGGGAGAAAATTAAGCTTAGTAATAAACAGGAAGTGGACCGCATTCTGAGTGAACTGGCGAATAAAGAGTTTACTGTAAAGAGTATTCAGAAGAAAGAAAGGAAGCGCAAAGCTTCCGCTCCTTATATAACAAGCAGACTGCAGCAGGATGCTGCACAAAAGCTTGGTTTTACTTCAAGCAAGACAATGATGATCGCGCAACAGCTTTATGAAGGTATTGATCTTACAGGTGAGGGCCCTGTCGGCCTTATTACATATTTGCGTACTGATTCCACCCGTATTTCAGATACCGCACTGACCTCTGTCAGGGAATACCTGTCGGAAAATTTTAAGCCGGATTATCTTCCGGAAAAGCCGAACGTTTACAAGAACAATAAGAGCGCGCAGGATGCCCATGAGGCGATAAGGCCTACTGACGTTCAGCGGACGCCGGATTCTGTAAAGAAAGATCTTTCAAAGGATCAGTTTAAACTGTATAATTTGATCTGGCGGAGATTTGTGGCATCGCAGATGACCCCTGAAGTATCTGAGGTTTGCACTATTATCCTCGGAGCGGATGATATTGAATTTAAGGCAAGCGGCAGCAGGGTTTTGTTTGACGGATTTGCTGCTGTTGAGAAGCCTGAAAAAAGTAAAAAGTATGACCTTCCGGATATGAAGGAAGGTGATGTTCTGAAGGTAAATGAGATAATACCTGAACAGCATTTTACCACTCCTCCTCCCCGGTATAATGACGCAACGTTAGTCAAGTTTTTAGAAGAGTCAGGGATTGGAAGGCCTTCGACTTACGCGTCGATTATAAATACGCTTATTTCAAGATATTATATTACAAGGTCGGGAAGACAGCTTGTGCCGACTTTCCTCGGCAACCTGGTCAATAATATTGTAACTAAATATTTCCCGTCTCTCGTATCAGTAGATTTTACTGCCTCCATGGAAGAAAAGCTTGATATGATAGAAGAGGCGAAGTTCGACTGGGTGAGCATGCTGAAGGATTTTTATCCTTCGTTTAAGGAAACGGTCGATGAGGCTGAAGAGAAGTTAGAGACCATGAAGGGTATTCTTGACGAAGAAACCGATATTGTATGCGAGAAGTGCGGCAGGAAAATGATGAAAAAGCTGGGCAAGTACGGCTTTTTTCTCGCATGTTCGGGATTTCCGGATTGCAGGAACGCAAAGTCTCTTCCGCTTGGGAAGTGCCCCAGGGAGGATTGTGACGGTGATGTTGTGAAGCGGTCTTCAAAAAAGGGAAGGCCGTTTTACGCGTGTACCAATTACCCGGACTGCGAATTTATTACAAGGGACACTCCTTCACAAAAGGCATGTCATAATTGCGGCAAGGTGCTGTTCATAAAGAATATCAAAGGAAAAGGACAGGAGCTTCATTGCCTGAATGAAAAATGCGGATTTAAAATGGAACTCCTTGATGAAGAGAACAACAGCAGTAAAGTCATGAATGGAAATAATGATAATTATAGTAATATGAACGGGGAGGAACAGTGATCTGGGAGATCGACCGGTTCTTTGATTACCTGAAAATCGAACGCGGTGTTTCGGACATGACTGTTGAATCATACAGTGACGACCTCGTTCAGTTTTTAAAGTTCTTTACAGGCGATGTTAACAACCCGGGAAATAAGCATGAATACGAGGTCAATGTCAGGATTGAAAACGATGACGTTGATATAACCTCCATAGAAAAGAACGATATTCTTTCTTTTATAGAATATTGTTATGACAGGGGCCTGAAAAGGTCTTCTATTTCGAGAAAGATAGCCGCTATAAAATCCTTCTTTAAATTTCTTTATAATTCGGATATTGTTAAAAAGAACCCTGCGCAGAATATACATTTTCCAAAGGCTGAAAAGAGAATACCAAAGATATTATATGAGAACCAGATAGACGAGCTATTCAGATTTGAAACGAATACGTTTATTGATTTCAGGGATAAGGCTCTGCTTGAGGTTTTTTATTCGTCGGGGGCAAGGGTATCGGAAGTTGCTTCTGCCGATATTGTGAACATGGACCTTGACAGCGGGACATTGAAAGTGCACGGCAAGGGCTCGGAAGACAGGATGGTCTTTCTCACGGATGAATGTGTTTCATGGATCAGGCGTTATTTGCAGATGAGGACCAGGGAGTTCGGCACTCCTGAAGGGCCGCTTTTCGTCAATAACAGGGGCGGCAGGATCACGGTCAGAGGTATTTTTTATATTATTGACAAGCGCTACAGGCACACTGGCCTTGCAGGAAAGATCTCTCCGCATACTTTAAGACACAGCTTCGCTACAGGGCTTCTTGATCACGGGGCTGATATAAGGGCAATACAGGATATGCTTGGGCATAAGAGCATATCAACCACACAGATATATACTCATACTACCAGGGAAAGATTGAAACGCGTGTATGATGAGTTTCATCCCCATTCAGGGCATAATTACGGGAAGGAATAAAGACTTGCTTGACAACTGCCTAAGCCGGGAGCCCTATCATGCATGGCGCCGGTTATGCATGTTGATTATGGAATCGTAACAAAAGATTAATAAGCTCTTTATAAATTATTCATATGAACATTTCAGTTATTTTCCTGTATTTTATTATTTACTCTTTTTTCGGATGGGTCATTGAGGTTATTCACCGTTCGATGGAGAGGAGGCAGTTTGTAAATCCGGGTTTTCTGAGAGGGCCTCTGCTGCCGATTTACGGATTTGCAACGCTGATGCTATTAGCTGTGTCGCGGTTCATTCTGCAGTTGCCGGTTGCTGTGGAGATTGTACTCTACGCGGGTATTACTACAACCGCAGAGTATTTTACGGGTTTTATCCTGGAAAAGGGATTCGGCATGAAATTGTGGGACTATTCCGATGAGCGTTTTAATTTCCATGGACGCATTTCTCTCAAATATTCCGTTTTTTGGGTTCTTCTTTCATTTGCTTTTGTTTATGTGATTCATCCTGTTATTAGCAGTTTCATAGGCGGGTTTAATAAAGACTTTATCCGCTATGCTTCTATTTCCGCGGGCATTTATTTTGCAGCGGATTTCAGCCATTCCCTGGCAAGGATGTTCTCGTTCAGGCAGAAGGTCGCATACCTGCTGGAAAATTATTTATCACTTGAAAATCCTGAAATTCAGGATATATTTAAATCGATAAAGCATTTTCTTAATTCTTTCCCTGATCTTAAAAAGACTCTGCAGGAAAGGCTTGATCTTGACCTGAAGGAAAGGATAATCACAAAACTTGGCGAGTTTAAAAAAGAGATGAATAATTTAAAGAATGGGAGGCTTCCCAGAGACGAAGAATATAATTCCATTGTAGAGGATATTATAGCAAATGCGGAATTCAGGAGACTGGAGAATTTTTATCATCATAATTCTTCAATACTTGAGCATGTGAAGAATGTATCTTACCTTTCATATAAAGTGGCAAAGTACCTGGGATTCGATTATAAATCCGCAGCGCGCGGCGGGCTTTTACATGATTTTTTTCATTATAACTGGCGCGAAAATGAAGGTAGGCCTTATGAGAACAAAAGGCATGGTTTTGAGCATCCGAAGATTGCTTTGCGGAATGCCGAGAAAAATTTTAAAATCAATAGTATTGAGCGCGATATCATCATTAAGCACATGTGGCCTCTTACATTTATTCCTCCGCATTATAAGGAATCCTTTGTTGTGACTTTTGTTGATAAGTATTTATCTACAAGAGAACTCTTTGAAAAAGCAAAAGAGAACAGAGTGAAGAGAAATCTCCTCAGGAAAAATTCAGAATAGCTGATTTATGTTTCGCGTGATCCCCGGTTTTGTCAACCGGGGCGGAGTTTTCGGCAGATTAAGGCAGCGTTTTGCCCGTAGCGATTCATATACGACTCTGAAACGGAGGGGAAGGGAATAAAAGATAAAGAAGCAAGGGCTTTTTCCGGTGCCCTCACCCGGCCTGCGCTGGCGCTGGGCCACCTTCTCCCATGCTTCGCACGGGCGAGGCTACTGTTCTGATTTAGCAGGTTTTCAGTTTCTATCGGCGTAATATTTGTTTTTATATATTTTGAAATAAACAGATTGTACCCGCTCATGTTCAGATGGCGGGCTTTTCTGTTGTATGCATATTTTTCTTCGGGACTAGTCGACTGCCATGAGCGCACAGCGTCGCCGAAGCTGCGGCGTACTGCACGCTGGGCTTGGGTGTCGGGATTGCGCGGGACGACATGGGCGCGGACGCACTGCGTGCCGAGTCGCGTGTAGAAGACGACGTTGCCTATTTTGCCGCTGATCGAGTTTATGAGTATGCTCGGTGTTGCTGTTGCCATTTTGATTCTTCCTTTCGTTATTCAGTGCAGGGAACAGGCACGGCCTGGCACAGGACAATGCCTGCTTTCCTGCAAAGTAAATTATTTTTTTCCTCTTACTTATATATACGTAAATGTGTCACCAATTTTGGCTGTTTTTGGGCTGATTTTTGAATTTTTTTTTAGGATTTGAAAAAAAATTGTCTGAACCAGAGATTACTATAAGCATAGCTCATTTAGATTTATATGATTAACTATGATTGGGGAGGGATGTGATATTTGGTAATTGTGTTTAGAGTTTGACTTGATGTGATGTTTGTCAGGGGGGGGTAAGCAAGCCATGACAATTTTCTTAGTACAGTTTGTCAACACTCTTTGAAACCGTGGGCTAGCCTGGGGCTACTTACTGTTTTCAGTAGAATTATGATTGGCACATAAATGCTAAGCAGGACTGTGTTTACTTGATTTTATCAGGATAAACTATAATAAAGGTAAATATTAATAATAATTACTTATCTCAAAACCCATTATAATTTCAGAAGGTGAACTTAATGAGACACATTTGCAGGCTTACAGGAATCTTTATTCTTTTTTTTGGTATTTTAACGCCATTACTGGCTGCCTCTGATTCAGAAAATGAAATAAGTGAAAATATTTTAACAGAGAAAAATTTAATAATAAATATCAATGCCGGATATGGTGTTTATTATTGGAAAATTGTACCAAGTATATTCACTGATTTAAGTTATAACAATGATCCATATAAGATGGTAAATGCAGGTATAACTGCTAATTATTCATTTATGTCATTTGGCTTGGAATACAGCAACAGTAAAATTCAATCTGCGAACATTTCGATTTTTAAAGAAGATGATAGTCAGTGGGATAATAAAAATCATCTGGCAGAACAATTTAAAATCTTTAACGGCTTAACTTTTGGCAAATTCTCAGTAATTGTTTCGGCTGCATATCAGAAGTATAATACGATCATGACATCAAAGGATTCAGATGATGTAAGTTATTATACGGAAAATGACGGTTTGGTATTACTGGAAAAGAATGATTCAATAAACTGGTTTAGCGAATATATAAAATATGATGTAAGAGTTAATTATAATGTTGACCTTTCAACTTATTATTTTGGTGTGAGATATATGGTCTATGAAGCTCCTACAGAGGTAGATATAAGTCTGGAACATTCTACAACTGAAGGTAAAATCCTGCTTTATACGAAAAATAAAATATTCGATCCTTATGCCGGTATTATTATAAAAAATAAGCATAACAGTTTTATATATACTGTTTTTTCATTTTCCGCAAGCTTGCTATGGACTTACTATTACCCGGAAAGTAAATATTTTGATATAAATTATAATAATCCATTATCATTTGATTCTTTCTCTATAACTGGTATTTATTCGTTTAATGCTGCGCTTCTATTTGAAGGTAAACAATTTAATATCGAGACAGGGATAGGAGTCGATGTTACTCATTCAAGTTTATCGTATAAGAAATGCATTATTAAAAACGATATTTTAGCTCATGATATGTCCGGAGATCAGGTTGTTTTTAATTCGGGCGATAATGTTAATCTTGATTTTAGAAGA
>CAZVYR010000231.1:0-6726 GCA_964631555.1 uncultured Leptospirales bacterium | reverse complement strand
TAAATTTAAAACAACATATTTTACAGCTTTTGGCAGTTACTATAGGATTTGTTCCCGCCCTACGTGCGGGATGAGTTGCTAACTATTTCTTATTATTACATAATGATCTTAATTCTTAATTTTAAAACAGTCTGTTTTATTGCTTTTTATTGTTGCAAGCAGGTCATTGTCCTGCAAGCAAGGCATTTGCCCTTCGGACAGAGTGGGTTGCTGTCTATTTAAAAAATCGATAAGGCTGATTAAACTTAAAAATAATTGAACTCTCAAAACTATGTATAAAGGCTTGACTAACGGTCAAGTTATATTACGAACGATACTAAAAAATATGACAACAACAGTTTAATTGAATGAAAAATAAAAAAATCGCGCTACAGCCGCGGGTTAATTCGAATAAATTCAGTTTATGATCAATACAATAAAGAATATTACATCAAAAAAAGCTCTTATCAGATTCTTAATAATAGTATCTTTTTTCTATCTGATATTACAGAGTATTGTCTCTTATAATGATGATAAAACACTCTCCCGTTTTTTCTGGCTTGAGCATAAAAATGTAAAAGAACTAATTGAAACTAATATACCGGAGAAATCCAAATTAACGCCTATAATCAATGCCATTTCTGATCACCATTTCTGGTTTCTCAGAATTGCAGTACTTATAAGCATATTTTTGGCGTTTTATTATAAAGACAGAGATAAAAAATTATATTTTTTATTCTCAAATGTGAGCATTTCCGTAATAATTCTACTAATATTGTCTTCAGGACTGGTTACCTGGTTATTAAAAATTATAATAGGCAAACCAAGACCATATACGAAACTCGATGTTTATTCACACTTTTCATTTTCAAACTGGTTACACTCTTTCCCATCCGGACATACAACTGAGACATTTTCCTATATTGTTCCGTATATATATTTTATTAGAAAGCATTATATAATAATAATTTTATCAATATACGGAATACTTACTACTTTTACCAGGGTAATATTATCCTACCATTATATAACTGATGTTTTGTTCGGTATTTATATAACATTGACAATTGGATATATTGTCTGCTATATGGTGGAGCACAGAAGAATAAATATTTTAAAATCATAAAAATACAGATTTACTTTAGTATAACCCACTTCTGAGTAACTAAATTTAAAACAACATATTTTACAGCTTTTAGCAGTTACTATAGGATTTGTTCCCGCCCTACGGGCGGGATGAGTTGCTAATTATGAATAAAAATACTCTCCGTTGTACAAAATCGTTATACTACATCCCGCAAAGTATGTACTCAAAAAATATGTGGCTTTCCCAGCCGGAGGCGGTATAAACTGCCATTATACCACAAACTTTCTGAACTGTTATCCCACAAACATTAATTAAGTGTAAAAATATCTTGACTATTATATTTACTATATCTTTTATGGTTTCATAGTACAATTTTAAAGGTAATTAAATTAAATGAGAACTTGCTCAATTGCCGAATCGATTGAAGAAATAAGAAACGGCGGAATGATAATCCTTGTTGATAATGAAGACAGGGAAAATGAAGGTGATCTGGTTATTGCAGCAGAATTCTGCACCGCTGAATCAATCAATTTCATGGCTACATACGGCCGCGGACTTATTTGTGTCCCCATGACCCCTGAGAGACTTGACAAATTGGATCTTGAACTGATGGTGCCGGAAAATAGTGAAAAATTCTGTACTGCATTCATAGTTTCTGTTGATGCTGCTGAAGGAACAACAACAGGCATATCAGCCGCGGACAGGGCGCGTACCGTACAGGTTCTTATAGATGAGAATTCAGTTCCGGAAGACCTCAACAGGCCCGGTCATAGCTTCCCTCTTGCTGCAAAAAAGGGCGGAGTCCTGGTACGGGCGGGCCAGACAGAAGGCTCGGTTGACCTGGCCAAATTAGCAGGACTTAAACCTGCCGCCGTTATCTGTGAAATTATGAACGAGGACGGCACAATGGCCAGAAGGCCTGATCTGGACAAATTTGCCGAAAAACATAATCTTAAGATTGCAACCATTTCAGACCTGATTAAATACAGACAACATAAAGAAAGGTTAATAAACAGAGTTTCAAATGCAAACCTTCCTACCGAATATGGTAATTTCGAAATTATTGCCTATGAAACACAAGTAGATGATTCTCTTCATCTGGCAATCATTAAAGGAGATATAAACGGAAAAGAGAATGTCCTTGTTCGTGTCCATTCAGAGTGTTTAACAGGAGACGTCCTCGGATCTCTAAGATGCGACTGCGGCTCTCAGCTTCATAAGGCCCTGGAAATGATCGAACAGGAAGGTTCCGGTGTAGTGCTCTATATGCGGCAGGAAGGAAGAGGTATCGGTTTAGGCAATAAATTAAAGGCTTACCATCTTCAGGACAAAGGCCTGGATACTGTAGAGGCAAATATTAAACTAGGTTTTCCCGCAGACCTCAGGGATTACGGGATAGGTGCTCAGATCCTCGTTGATCTTGGTCTGCATAAGATCAGGCTAATGACCAATAATCCTAAAAAAGTGATCGGACTCGAAGGATACGGGCTTGAGATTACGGAAAGGATACCCATTGAGATAGAGCCGAAAAAAGAAAATATTAAATATTTAAAAACTAAAAAAGAAAAAATGGGGCATTTAATTCTTAATAATAATGGCTGAAGGGATGACATTATTATGGATGATATGATCAATTACACAGTAGCGGTTGTTGATGACGAAGAAGAGATCCGCAGCATATTGGCCAGGAAACTAAGCAAGATAGGCTATAACGTAGTCCCGCTTGAAGAAGCTGAAGATCTCCTTGATATGTTAAAAAAGGACGAGAAAGCCATAGACCTGGTGATTTCCGACATCATGCTGAAAGGCATGGATGGGATTGAACTTTTACGTCATATTGATACACTGGAAAAACCAATGCCGGTACTTCTGATAACCGGTCACGGGAATATTGAACATGCCATACAGGCTTTGAGATACGGAGCCTACGACTTTATAAGGAAACCATTCGATCTGACGGATATAACATCATCAGTGAACCGTATATTACGCAGCAAAAGAGAAGAGAAACTGACCGACGACGTTGGACAATATATACTGTTCGAAAAACGGATTTTTGAAATCCCGCCTGACACTACCGCATGCAATGTTGTGTCATATATTCTGACAAAAGACCTGACCTCCGCCGGGTTTTGCAACAGAACAACAGCAGGCAATATTTCACTCGCATTAAAAGAAGCCATTGACAATGCCGTAATCCACGGAAACCTGGAAATTTCTTCCGAAATAATAGAAACAAGCGGAATAAAAGATTTTTATGCTGAAGTTCTAAACAGAAAAAATCATAAAAAATATTCAAACAGAATAGTCTCAGTATACTACGAGCTATTTGAAGATTTCGTTGAGTATATAATCGAAGACGAAGGCCCGGGTTTTAATTATAATTTTCTGCCTGATCCGACTTATCCCGAAAACTTTTACAAGAACAGCGGCAGGGGACTTCTTATAATACGAACACTTATGGACGAAGTTGACTGGAATGGAAAAGGGAATATAATCAGGCTAAGGAAGTACAAGACCCGGCAAAAAGATGAAGAACCCAAACTAACTGTAAAAACGACTCAAAAGCAATCACTGAATACCACATAATTAGTGCATCAATCGTGAACATTGCCTCTCGTTCAAAAAACCAGGTTATAATATACCAGCAAAATATCCCTTCCATAAAACAGGGAAACAAACATACCAGCAGTAAGAAAAGGAGCAAAAGGCATCTTTATCCTTAAGCCCTTTCTTTTTATTATAGCATAAATAATCCCAGCTAAAGAACCTGTAATAAGCGCAGCTTCCAGGGCAACTATCGACATTTCCAGTCCAAGCAAAAGACCGATTGATGCCGCAAATTTCAAATCCCCTCCTCCGAAGCTCCCCGGGAAGACAAGAAGCACAATAACAAAAAAAACAGCCATAAAAATTAAGCCATATAAAGTATCTTTTAAAGAATTATTTAAAATAACAGGATATAATATGCTTACAATAAAAAACAGCACAAGAACATTCGGAATAACCTGGATCTTTATATCAATAACCGATATCAGTACCGAAATCCCTAAAATCATAAAAACGGACGCCGAGTATAAATTATATCCGAATTTTAATGATAATATCAGTGCAACGCTACCGTAAAAAATCTCCATTAAAAGATATATTACCGGTATTTTAGCACCGCACTTATCGCATTTAGTTTTTGTGAGAAAAAAGCCGATTACCGGAATCAAATATAAAGGATTTATTCTTTGCCCGCAAACCTGGCACCTGGAAGAGGAGAAAAGAGCGTTAAATATATTTTTATTAAACGATCCGTCAATATACCTGACAGATAATGTATAAAAAAAGCTCCCGAATACAGAGCCAATAAAAAAAATAAAAATATAATTCATGAAGTTAGTATTTAAATGTAAATATAATAATTGATGCCAAAGAGAATAAAATCCCCTCTTGTATTGATTGTCCTTTTCGGAGAACTGGTTTTATTACCGCTGTTATCCAGTCCTCCATTTGAAACAGGGTAAGACCTGCCCTCCTGGTGAATCCACTCAACGGATATTGTATATGAATCGAGCAATGGGACTTCCGCTCCGAATAAAAAATGCCACCCTGTGGAACTCGTACTGTACCTGTCCCTCATATTACCTCCCCATAACGGATTAGACTGGGTAATCTTGAGATATGACAGGTGATATGTCGGCCCGGCCCCGAAATAAAAATATGTACGCTCTTTCATAGGCAGAAGAAAACCAAAGCTTATCGGGAAAGAAGCCTGGTATGTGGAAATTCTTATTACGTTCTTCTGGCCTGATGAATCCGTATAACTCCCCTTCACACCGGAGCCGGGTTTTGCGAAATAACCGCCGACACGGAAAAGCAGATAATTAAAATGATACCTGAGATTATACCCCATAACATAGGCATACGGGACCTCGATCTGGTTCATTTTAGCCCCGGGATCACCCTGCTTGGAAGACTCCATGAACTTATTATACTCGTTTATCTCTTTTTCCATGTTATTAGGATCATATGTCATACCGGAATTTATGCCGATTGAAAATTCACCAATTGCGTATGAAGTGCGTGTAAATAAAAACACGGCTGTAAGCATAGCGCTAATGAAAATTATTTTCTTTAATCCTGTCATATTTTATTAATAACTTAGTTATTATTCCAAACCTGACTGACTTTTTCTGTCAGTCCTGTTTAATTTATCAATGATCCCAGCCCCAAACCTACTTACTGTAAAAACTAAAAGAGACACCCAGATTGAACCTATAGCCGGTAAAATCAATACTGGCAAAGTCGGTATCTCCGTCATTTTCAGAACTATCCCTGATAACTTTACTCGCGCCATTATAATAAGCAACTGCCGAAGTCAGTGCTATTTTCTCGTTTAAATAATAATCACCCTGTACAAGTACTACAAGCGGAATACCCCAGCCCGTGAACTTCCCCTTTCTCCTAAAGGTTGTGGCAGTATCATCCGAAGTAAATTTATTCTCATACGTCGCTCTCGCGTAAGCGGCGCCGCCGCTTACAGACAACCTGGCGTCCTTCCATATCGGGATTGATACGCCTATAGTAAGAGGAAAATCGTATGCTTTATAAGAATATTCGCATTTTAAAATAAAATAATCCAGATCATCCGTTGAATAAAAAACCGTCTTGCCTTTCCCGCCAAGTACGTTCATCCCGTAATTCGCGCCGACCCTGACTAAATAATAATCATAAAAAACAGCCTTAAATTCCAGGCCGCCGAAAATACCGGTAAGTCTGTCGATATTGTCGGTACTAAAGCCTTCCATCTTTCTGTTAATCCCGTCTATACCAGTGGCCGAATCATAATAAGCCTCCTGGCTGTACGAACTAAGGTTGCCCCCCATAGAAGGCATAATACCTGAAACAAAACCGCCTGATACGGATACCTTCTCAGCATAGAGCAAAGACAGCTCAAACACCGCGATCCCAAGAACAGTCAATGTGATTATAACTCTTTTTATCATTACGTTTCTTCTGAGTAACTAAATTTTATAACAACAAATTTTACAGCTTTTGGCAGTTACTCTAAGATTTGTGATATCCCGAAAATCCAATTTATAATAAAAGATCAGCCTGCCCTCTTACCACGCTAAATCAAATAATACCTGAACCCTAATATTAACCTGTACCCTGAAAAATCTATATATAAATCCTCCCAGTTATCGGAGGATTGCCCCTGCAAAGCCGGTTCCGATTTTGCGTTAAAATATATCAATTCAAAATACATATTCATTTTAAACGTTAATTTATATTCGATACCCGTTAAAAAACCAAATCCCATCCCAGTGGCGCTTATATCCTTGGAAAGTGCAGGCACAGAAGAAGTGATCCGTCCCCTTGCCATGAAAAACGAATACCCCGGACCCATATAAAAATTCCCGACATCCATCACATTGAAATTAAAACCTATAAAGAGGGGAAGTGATAAATACTGAATCCTGGTATTGGCAATTTCGCTCGAATCCTCCAGTACCTTGCCCTTGTTTAATAAAAACGTGGACTCAACCCCGAACCTCGCGAATAAAAAAGCAAGGTTCGTTTTAAACGAAAATCCGAGAATATAGTTATTCTGCGGCTCAATCTGTATTGAAGGATCGTATGAATCAATGTTGCCCACGTTATTATGCAGC
>CAZVYR010000230.1:0-6728 GCA_964631555.1 uncultured Leptospirales bacterium | reverse complement strand
AGCTTGTTGCTTATTTTTTGCCTGTTTTTAAGAACATAGACCAAGAGCTTGTCTGCGAGATCATTTGCTTTCTTTTCAATTTGAACATACTCCATCCTGTATTTTTTTGATAATTCTTCAAATGTTACGCCGTTTTTTTCAGTACATACGGAATGCAGTATTTTTCTTCCATCATGGTCAAGGTAGGATATTACCCGGTTTATTCCCGAGTACGAAAGAAGCCCGGACTGAATTGAGTTTGCAATATTTCCGGATGTCTCTTTTATCTCCAGTATCTTTTTGATCTCTTTAATGTGCGGGCCGGGTAATTTTTTTATTGTATCTGATAGATTTTTCATAATAAAAAAGTTGTGGACAGTGAAACTCGGTTATTTTATAAAGTTGCAGTTATTTCTGCAATAAATTTTGCGATATAATCTGGAAAATATGGTAATTCCTCAATTATATGTATATGGTGCGTTTGGATAACCACAGGCTGGGAAAGTCTCAACCTGCATTTACATGTTGATTGGCAATATATGCAATATAACTTTTTATTAGAGTGCTTTTATATTTTTCATATACTTTATAAACTGACAGTACGCACCCCTTAGGAAGTTAACGATTTTATTTTAAGCATAGTTTTTTGTAAATTAAATAATATTTTTAATTATTTAAATTTTCGTAACAGCAAAGAAAGTTTGTGATAAAAATTCCATATACCCGCCTGCGGCGGGGATATGGCACTCAGTTTTTGAGTAAATACTATTTTTCCACACAGATATAAAAGGTATCGATTTTCATGTGATTTATAATCATTAAATGAATTATCCATACTTCCTCATCAATTCCGGGATTAAGGAACTTATGGGCCAGGGTGATTTTATATAGTATTATGCATACGCGGAAATAATTCGTTGTTGTTTAATATTATAATTAGTGTAGACATAGGAGCAAGCAATGCTGCAGTTTTTAAGTTTTAATAAGAAAACGGGACAGGTAGCCGATTTCCCTGTAATAGGCGGTTATGAGCTTTTTAAATTTTTTGCCAAGAGATTTTTATACATTTTGTTTTTTTTGTATTCTACTATTTTTGTGGCAGCTATAGATCCTTTTGTTAATTCTCCTTACGAAATATGGGTTTTTTATATAGGCGCTCTTATTACGCTTTATGTTCTTCTCAGGTTTTGCAGTCATTTGATCAAGATCATTAAATTCAAAAGCGGGAAGATATCTCTGGGCCAGGGTAAGATCGTGATCAGCAGTAAAGATAAGGATATTGAGATTCCTGTTGATAACCTGAAAAATATTCAGGTCAGCATATTCGGAAATATTATTTTCCGGGAGCAGGACAGGTCTGTTTCTTTTCCCCTGATACTGATGAGTGATAATAATGTTAAAGAATTTCTCTCTTATTTTAATGATATTGCTGAGAAAAGGACAGTATTACTCAAGAAGATATATGATTTCTTTGAAGCTTTGCTTGTAGCTTTCATTCTGGCAATGCATATTAGAGAATACATCATACAGGCGTATTATATTCCTACAGGCTCAATGGAAGATACATTATTAGTAGGCGATCATCTTCTGGTTGAGAAGATCACGTATGGCCCGATCATTCCCAGGATGATAGGTATGGATAAGGAGATTCACCTTAATTGCATCGGTTTGCGTAAGGTAAAGAGGTATGACATAGTTATATTCAGACCCCCGAATGAAGAAAAAAAGGATTATATTAAGAGGTGCATTGCTCTTCCGGGAGAAAGAGTGAATCTTAAGAACGGTTATGTTTACATAAACGGGGAGAAGCTGAATGAGCCATATACAAAGGGATATACCACTTATGACGGATTTGCGGAGAAAAAGATCGAAGGCATTGTTCCTGAAGGAAAGGTGGTTGTGCTTGGGGATAACCGCGAGAATTCATCAGACAGCAGGTATTTCGGGTACCTGGATATTGAAAGGATAAAAGGCAGGGCATTTATTCTTTACTGGAATACAGAGCAAGTTAAGAATTTCGACTTTTCCAGGTGGGGTTTAATTCGTTAACTTTTACAGGAGATGTATTTGATTCACCAGATATTGTAATGGACCAAAAGGTTTTTAAAAGAAGAATTATGCTGACAGGCTTATTCATTATGAGTATAGCCTGTTTTTTTATTTATAGACTTTCTTCCCTGCATTTTTCGGATAAGATAAGGATATCCACGTATAAGTCGTCGGATACCAGGCGGGGTTACATTAAGGACAGGAACGGGTACATACTGGCTATTAGTATTGAAAAAAACTCTCTGTTCGCGAATCCCATGGAGATAACCGATCCCCGTTATGTTGCTGAGAAACTTTCTCCGGTTATTGGCCTTACTAAAGAATTTATTTTTAACAGGATTAGCAGGGAAAAGCGTTTTGTATGGATAAAAAGAAAGATCGATGATGAAGAAGTCCTGGGAATAAAGGCATTGAACATCAAAGGCCTGCATTTTAAAAAGGAATATCACCGTGTTTATCCGCACGGCAGGCTTGCTTCCAATATCCTGGGTTTTGTTGACATTGATAATAACGGCCTGGAAGGTATTGAATATGAATTTAATGATATTTTACTGCCAGCCAGGAAGGGCAATCTTCTGGGCACTGATGATGAACGCGACTTTAATAATATAATATTAACAATTGACAGATATATACAATATATTTCGGAAAGGGAGATCAGGCAGGCTGTTATACAAAATAAAGCTTTGCGGGGAGTTGCTGTTGTTATGGAAGTAAAAACCGGTAATATTCTTGCTATTGCGAAGTATCCGAATTTTGATCCTAATTACTATTACAGGTTCTCCCAGGAGGCAATCGGCAATTTTTCTGTGGTAAATTCATTTGAGCCCGGGTCTACCCTTAAGGTTATCGCGCTTGCGGCTCTTCTTGAGAAAAAGCCCGGAATCCTCAGGAAGGAATATATTTGTACCGGCAGTATTGATATCGGTGATGTTACAATTAAATGCACCAATGTCCACGGAAGAGTAAATTTGCACGATATAATTGAACAGTCATGCAACTCCGGGATCATTCAGGCAATGAAAGAGATCAGCAAAGAGGATTCTTTTTCAGTATTAAGAAGCTTTGGTTTCGGAGAAAAGACGGGCATTAATCTGCCCGGGGAATCTGCCGGTATACTGAGGCCTGTAAAGGAATGGTCGGGCCTTTCAAAGTATTCCATTGCTATTGGCCAGGAAATATCAGTTACCTCGCTGCAGCTTGTTGCGGCTTTCGGTGCTATTGCCAACGGAGGTGTATATTTATATCCTTCAATAATAAAGAGGATCGAGGGGGACAAAGGAGATGTTATAAGAAATTATCCTCCGAGGGTAAAGGGACGAATAATCAGCAGGAAGCATTCCGATATTATATTAAAGATGATGAGGTCGGTTGTTACAAACGGTACAGGGCGTTTGGCTGACATCAGCTACTATTTGCCTGCCGGGAAAACCGGTACTGCACAGAAATCTCGGAAAAGAGGCGGGTATTACGGGCAATATGTGGCTTCGTTTATTGGAACCGCGCCTTACAATGATCCTGATATTTGCGTTCTGGTGGTTCTGGATGAGCCTAATGTTTCGATATACGGAGGAGAGATAGCTGCGCCCGTGTTTTCAAGGATCACGGAAAAAGCACTGATTTACAGGGGAGTGAAGATAAACAAGTTCAACGCTGAGGAACCGCGTGAAGCAGGCAGGGATAATTTCAGGTTCGACGGTGTTTCAATGCCGGATTTCAGCGGTTTTTCTATGGCGCAGGCTTTGCAGTTGCTGATTGATATGCAGAAAAGAACGGGCATTGATTATTCTTTTACAGGGCAAGGCAGGGTTTATAAGCAGACTCCGGGACCTGGTGTAAGATTTGTAGGGAAACAGAAGATAATTCTTTACTTGCGGGATTGATGATGGGATCGATATACGAAAATAATATCTCAGCTATTAAAGGGAATGATCCTGATCTGTTTAACCGTGTCGCTGAGCTTGAAGACGCGGCATATATTGATTCTGTTGTTTCAAAGACAGGGGAAATAATACCTGTTGTCGAAACAGGCGGCAGGAAATTATATGTTCACAGCAGGTTTGATCCTGTTAAAGAAGCTTACAGGTTTATTTCGGAGATCGATCCCGGTGTATTCGATCTCTTTATTGTATTCGGGTTCGGGTACGGCTATCATGTTGAAGAGCTAATAAAAAGCACTGATAATGATTCCACACTGCTTGTGCTTGAGAAAGATCCTTATTTGTTCAGATCGGCTTTGTCCTCCAGGGACCTTGCAGGGCTCCTGGGTGACGGAAGGCTGAGGATACTGATTGATCCTGATGAAGATGTAATAGCTGAAACATTAAGGGGTAAATCCTCCAAAAAGGTCTCATTCCTTACTCACAGAGGCTCTTTCCAGACTGATCCTGCTTATTATAATAACCTGAGACAGATCGCAAAGTCATATTTGTCAAAGAAGGACGTGAATATTGCAACATTGTCCAAGTTTGAAAAGACGTGGACCTCTAATATAGCCAGAAACATCCGGGAGATCATCAGCCTGCCCGGAGCAAATTTCTTTTATAATAAGCTGGCCGGCATTCCTGCTGTAATTGTGGGAGCAGGCCCTTCTTTGAACAGCAGTATTGATTTCATCAGAAGTGTTCAGGAAAAATCAGTTATTATCTGTGTTGATACTTCTTACAGGATATTGAAAGCTAATGGTATTGATCCGCATTTCTGTCTTACTGTTGATCCGCAACTGATAAACGCGAGATATTTTGAAGGCACTATAGGCGGGGATGTTGTCTTTATTGCCGATCCGTCAGTTCATCCTTCGGTTTTCAGGCTTGTTAAAGGCAATATATCGGTTCTGGGTATGGCATTTGAGATGATGAAGTGGATAGAGGATGTTTCAGGGGAGAAAGGGGAGCTTCTTTACGGAGGGTCTGTGACGACTAATGCTTATGATTTTGCAAAGCGCATCGGGGCTTCTCCTGTGGTAATGGTGGGACAGGACTTTGCTTTTACACACGGACTTGCCCATGCCCGCGGTTCGTACCTGGATGAGGAAGTGCGTTTCAGGACGAACAGGTTTTTTAATGCTCATATACAGAACAGGCTGCAATTGACCTCTCTGCCAAGGATAAAGGTCAGGGGGATATGGGGAGGCGAGGTTTATACTAACCAGAAACTGATGATCTTTACCGAGTGGTTCGGGAACAGGAAAGACCCTGACCTGGTCAATGCGAGCTTTGACGGAGCGGTGATCAGGGGTGTGAAGCATGCGGGGCATGATTCGGTCGTGTTCCCGGATATTCATAATGATGTTCGCGGTATTATCAGGGATATTTACGAGAAGGCGCGAATTCCGGACGGGAACAATAAGGCTGTGGCCGGATTGCTTCTCGGGAAATGTATTGCCATGGAAAACGAGCTTAATATGCTTTTGCCTTCTTTAAAGAGAGCTGTCTCATTATCAGAAGAGCTTGCTGTTTTGCTGAGGGAAAAGACTAAATCCGGGAAGCTGGATTATATCCTTAAAAAGCTTTCGGAAACGGATAAGATGCTGGAGTCTATGAACACTCTTAAGGATATGATCGGCTTTACTGTTCAGAGGGTCATTCATACTATAACTGAGGGCTATGATATTGATTCGGGTGATGAAGAGTTGTCCGAAAAGGAGCTTGTGGCCAAGAAGTCGCAGTATCTTTATAAGGGGATTCTGGAAGGGTCTGAGTTCAATATGAAAGTATTGAAAAAGATGATAAGTCTTTTAACGGATATGCGGGGAAGCATATAGGTCTTAAGTTGAAAGTTCCAGGTTCCAGGGGGATTAAAAAAGCCGGATTATTTATAAAAGCAATCTTTTCCATGGAGCTTTAAACTTTGAACTTCGAACTGTTTTTCATGGTATGCACTTATATAGGGAAGATAGAATTTGAAGCGGATTTGAAGCGGAGGGGAAGCGACTTTAAGACGACTTTGAAACGGAGCGGAAGCGAATCCGGAACGGAGGGGATCCAACTTTTTCTTGATATTTGTATAAAGCCGGTTTATAATTAATAACCGTTAAGCGCTCATGCCCTGCTGTTAAGGATGTGTCTCAGAAAGTATTGTTCCGGATTGCAAATATTGTAATACCGATCTCCAGGAAATTTTTGGTTTTAATTAAGGCCGGTTGATTCAGATATTTATTATGTCAGAGAATAATCCCCAAATATTGATAATTGAGAAGTCGAAGCATTCAGCAGAACTCTTGAGGAATACTCTTGAGTCAGGCAGCTATGATGTTATGGCTGTGGCGCGGAGTCCTGAGGATGCTATGAGTATGACGCAGGACAGGATGCCTGACCTGGTAGTCATGGATGTGCCCCGAAGGGGCAAAACGAATAGGGCAGACGGGTTAAAAAACATAGATACTGGTATGGATATCCCGGTTGTTTTTTTAACGGGAAGCAGGAATGAAAAGAATGTTGTTTTAAAGAATAACGGGGAATCACGCAGGTTTATCAGCAAGCCGTTCAGAAGATGTGATCTATATTATGCTATTGAAATCCTGCTTGAAAAGCAAAGAGCTGCTCTTGAGTTAAAAACCGCGCGGGAGGAGATAGAGGCCCTGATGCTGTCCATGGTTTCAATATTGATCGGAGTCTCGCGGGAGGACAAAATCACACACTGGAACAAGGTCGCTGAAAAGACATTCAATATCAGGGCTTCGCTTATGACCGGTATGCCGT
>CAZVYR010000229.1:2747-6733 GCA_964631555.1 uncultured Leptospirales bacterium | reverse complement strand
AACTTCAATTCTGCTTGTATTATATATTAAAATCTATTTTTAAAGATGTATTATTCGAACAGGTTGAATATGACTTGTTTTTAATGCCTCTTTGGGTTGACCGTGCGGTTGACGAGCTTATAAAGATCTATAAGATCATTGCTGAGTTGAAAATTCTTGAAAAACAAATAGAACTTTTGAGGGAAGAATTAAGAACGACTTCGCAGCGGGTGAATCTTTTTGAGAAAGTAAAAATCCCGGAAGCAAGATATAATATCAGGGTAATTCAAATATATATGGGCGATCAGCAGACTGCCGCTGTTGTACGCGGTAAGATTGCCAAGAACAAAATTGTTCGGGTGTAATTATGATTGTAAAGCTGAAGAAGGTTTCACTTGTAGTTTTGGATTCCGAGATCGAGGAATCGATGACAAAGCTGAGAGATGCCGGTATTATGCATCTCAATTTAACAGATACAGGCAGTGGGAAAATTGAAGAACTTCAGGAAAAGAAAATTTTGCTTGAAAAATCACTTGCTGCTTTACCTGAAACTGACGAAACAGGTAAAACATTTTCGAAAGATTCAGATTATGCGCTGGAAGTTGCAGGCAAGGTTCACGATTTAAATCATCGTCATTTTTTATGCCAGGAAGAAATATTACACCTGGAACGTGAAATATATAAAGTATCTCCATGGGGACATTTTAATATTGATGATATTAAATATCTGGAAGAAAAGAACGTACATATACGTTTATATGAATTAAACATTGACCAGTATAATGCTTTGCCTGAGGGAATAAAGACTTTTATTATCAGCCGCACAAAGACTCTGGTAAGATTGGCAGCGATTTTTATTAATGAAGATAAAGCGGGCCTGCCGTACGAAGAGGTTCCTTTCCCAGATATCTCCCTGGAAAAACTTGAACAAAAACTGAAGAAAAAGAAGCTCGAGATTGAATCCATTCAGAACGAATTAAAAGCGTACAGTGATAACTTATCCCTTTTAAAATGGGCGCTGGAAGAGGTGGATAAATTACTGGAATTTGAGTATGCAGTAAGCAGCATGAACAATGAAGGCAAAGTTGCTTATATCACAGGATATATTCCTCATAATGAAACGAATGATTTAAAGAGAATTGCGTCAAAAAACGGCTGGGGACTGATGATAACTGATCCTTCCGAAGAAGATATTGTTCCCAGCCTGGTAAAAAATCCTAAATGGATTAACGCAATTTCTCCGGTGTTTAAACTTCTTGGTACTATACCCGGATACAAAGAATACGACATCAGTATGTGGTTCCTGATCTTTTTCAGTATTTTCTGGGCTATGATCATTGGTGACGCCGGTTATGGTATGATCTTTTTAATTTTAACTATCATAGGAAGGATAAAATTTAAAAAAGCTTCATTTGAGCCGTTTCTGCTTCTTTTTATTACAAGCATAACCACGATTATCTGGGGAGCAATAACTGGTAACTGGTTTGGTGCTAAAGCGTTTGCAGAGATAAAGGCTTTGTCGTGGATGATTATTCCTTCGATTGCGAGTTTTTCGGCTAAAGGAAATAATGCTGACAGTATTATTATGAATATGTGTTTTTTAATCGGTGCCATCCATCTGAGTGTTGCTCACTTAATGAATTTTTTCCGTTTTTTCCCATCATTAAAAGCATATTCCGAGATTGGAAGGATCTCTTTGGTATGGGCTGTATTTTTACTGATCAGGGACCTTGTATTAAAGATTGATATGCCCCCGTTCTTTTTATGGTTACTATGCGGAGGTCTGGCCCTTATTATTATTTTTTCCGAACAAAACGGGAATTTTATCAAAGGTATTAAGGATAGCCTGTCGAATTTAATTTTTATCGCTCTTAACAGCATAAGTTTTTTTTCAGACGTGGTCTCTTATGTGAGGCTTTTTGCTGTAGGTCTTGCTTCTCTGGAAGTGGCTAAAAGTTTTAATGGAATGGCAATGTCACTGGGGTCAGGCGTATTTGCTGTTATTGGATCAGCCTTAATATTGTTCTTTGCACATAGTCTTAATATTACGTTATGTACAATGTCACTCATTGTTCATGGTATTAGGTTAAATATGCTGGAATTTTCCGGTCATCTGAATATGGAATGGTCCGGATTTGTATTTAAACCGTTTAAGAAACGGTAATTTGATAATTGAATAATTGAGAACGAAATGGCGGTTGCGCCGTTTAATAAAGATAATAATAATCAGGTGTAAATAAAAAGGAGAAAAAGATGAACATAGAATTAATCGGTTATGTATCCGCACTTACTTTCTCAGCATTCGGATCAGCTCTAGGAATCGGCGTCGCCGGAATGGCTGCGGTTGGTGCATGGAAAAAATGTTTTGTTCAAAACAAGCCAGCTCCATTTCTGCTTGTAGCATTTGTCGGAGCCCCACTGTCACAAACGATATACGGGATGATTCTGATGAATGCGATTATCAATGCTGCAAATACAGATCCTATTGCTAAGCTTTTTACAGGTATATTAGGTGGTATTGGTATCGGGTTGTCCGCTTTTTTCCAGGGAAAGATAGGTGCAAACGGCAGCGATGCTCTTGCTGAAACAGGAAAGGGTTTTGGTAATTATATAATGGTTGTTGGTATAATCGAAACAGTTGCATTATTTGTTATGGTTTTCTTGTTAGGTACTTTAAAATAAATATGCCGACAGATTTTGATATGTTATAATGCTGTACAATTTCTATATCAGGACTGCCGGCATTGCCGGTTTAATTTTGGTTGTTCATACGCTGAAAAGTGCTGTAATAATATACGATTGAGCGGTGGCTTTTATAATATGCTGTTTTAAATGGATTGGATAAAATTTTTTTACCTACGGTTGTGATCAGGAATAAGATATGACATATTTAATGGGGGCTATTACAATTAAAAGTTAACTCCCGGTACATTAGATAAATTAATATTTAACAGAATGGTGTTGTGATTTTTAATGAGTACCAATAAATCGAATACAGGAATTATTCAATGCTTCGTTTGTTCCAACTCTTTCATATCGGTTTGACATCAGCTAACGGTTCACATGGTAGCGAGAATGAATCCATCAGTGGTATTGTATTTCATCATCTGAGTGATCATGTTGTGCATACATGGCCTTTCTCTGTATTAAATAAGCATCTTTTCAGCGAGAAATTATTCGATATCTTTGATATGAGGATTACTGCGGTTGTGCTGATGATGTGGCTTGCGGTTTTACTTACTATAATGATCTTTATACCTGTTGCCAGGGCTTTGCGGAAAGAGAATGTTTCCATGTCAAGATGGGTGAATATGTGGGATATTCTGATCAGCTTTGTATATAATGATATAGTTGAACCTAGCTTAGGCAGTCCTTATGCGAAAAAAGCGATGCCCTTTTTCTGTTCGCTTTTTTTCTTTATTCTTTTCTCAAATTTAATGGGTCTTGTTCCAGGTTTGAAGAGCTCAACTGGTAACCTGGCCGTTACTGCGGGTCTTTCAGTTATTATATTTTTGTTTATAATCGGTATAGGGATTGTTAAACAAGGGCCAATCAATTATTTTACAGGCCTTGTCCCCAAAGGGATGCCGATACTAATTGCACCTTTGATGTTTGTTATTGAGATAGTAGGATTATTAATCAAACCGTTTGCTTTGACTATCCGTCTTTTTGCAAATATGACCGGAGGTCATGTAGTTATAATTATATTTCTGTATCTTGTGATCCTGTTTAAATCCTATTGGGTCGGGATCGGTTCCGTTGCAGGGGCATTGATGATCAATCTCCTGGAGATTCTTGTTGCATTTATCCAGGCATATATTTTTACAACTTTATCGGCAATGTTCATAGGCGGATCATTACATTCTCACTAAAAGTATTCGTAAATTGATTTTGTTTTTATATTTTTATAATTTATAATATACTTTATAAATAGTAAAAAAATCTAAGTAAATTTTATGGAGGCAGAGTAAATGGAAAGTCAAGGTTTTGCATATTTAGCAGCTGGT
>CAZVYR010000229.1:0-2647 GCA_964631555.1 uncultured Leptospirales bacterium | reverse complement strand
TTTTATGGAGGCAGAGTAAATGGAAAGTCAAGGTTTTGCATATTTAGCAGCTGGTTTCGGAGCCGGACTCGTTTGTTTCGGCGCAGCAGTGGGTATAGGCAGATTAGCTAACTCCGCGTTTGAAGGAATGGCAAGGCAACCTGAAATGGCAGGTGAATTAAGAGCCGCAATGATAATCGCAGCTGCCCTGATTGAGGGATTCACATTTTTTGCTCTTGTAATAATGTTTTTACTGGCTTTAAAGTAATTTTTTAATTACTAAATAATAAGGTAATATTTTATGGATGCCTTAAAAGAAGGTTTGTTAAAACTTGATCCCGGATTGTTACTGTGGACTATAATTACTTTTATTGTTCTGGTATTGATATTATGGAAAGCAGCGTGGAAGCCTATTATTGAGGCCCTTGATTCGCGTGCTGAAAGGATAAAAAAGGATGTTGAAGAGGCTGGTAAAACACGTAATGAAGCGGAGCAGGTTCTCAATCGCTATAAAGAGATGTTGGATAAAGCAAAGGATGAAACAGCAAAGATAATTGCTGACGGGAAAGCAAAAGCTGAAAAGATCAGCGATGATATTATTTTCAAAGCAAGGAAAGATGCAGAGAATATAGCAGAGCGATCAAGGAAAGATGTAGAGCTTGCCAAGGACACTGCCCTTAGCGACCTGAAATTGGAAATTGCAAATATCGCTACTGCTATTGCAGCGAAGATAATACAGAAGAATTTAAAACCGGAGGACCAGGAAGGTATAGTAAAGGATGCCCTTAATAAGTTTGAAAATATTCAATAATTATAAATATTATTTTTGTATAATGTGAAGGTTATTTAATTTGGCAGGAAAGGACGTTTATAAAGCATATGCAGGAGCATTATTTGATATCGGAGTTCAGAATAATATTTTAGATCGTATTGTTGAAGATTTTAAAATATTTATTCAGTTTTTTTCTTCTAATAACGATCTAGCGTTATTCCTGAATTCGCATCTGATCTCAAAAGATAAGAAGAAAACTTTGATAGACAAATTGTTTTTAGAAGAATTATGTCCTGATATTGTTCTCTTTTTAAAAGTACTTATCGATCATAACCGCCAGTCTTCAATTGTTGATATATATTCTCATCTTATTGAAATAACTGATGAAGAGAATAACACTAAAAGAATTAAAATAATTACGGCAGTTAAACTTTCACCTGAGATTATTGGGGAAATTGAAAGTCTGATTTCCGCTAAATTGGATAAGAATATTATACTTATTGAGGAACTTGATGATAGTATTATTGGCGGATTTAAAATAATGATAGATGATACTATAATCGATGGTTCCATCGCCAGATATCTGGCCAACATAAGAGCAAAACTTATTGAAAGAGAAGTCGGGAGCGGAATTGCTTATGAAGATTAAGGCAGAAGAGATTAGGTCTATAATCAAGAAGGAAATAGAGAGTTATAAATCCGAACTGGATGTCAGCGAGATAGGTACTGTTATCCAGGTAGGGGATGGAATTGCAAAATTATATGGCCTTGAAAATGCAATGGCCGGAGAGATGCTGGAATTCCCGAATGAAGTTCAGGGACTTGTTTTTAATCTTGAAGAAAATTCCATCGGAGCAGTTATTCTGGGAGATTATTTATCCATTGAAGAGGGAGACAGTGTTAAAAGGCTCAACCGCGTACTAGCTACGCCTGTAGGTGAAGGACTTTTTGGCAGGGTAGTAAATCCTCTTGGCCAGCCGCTTGATGATAAAGGGCCTGTAGTATCTGATGAGATGCGCCCGGTTGAATTTCTGGCACCCGGTATTGCCGACAGGCAGCCGGTTAACGTACCTTTGCAGACCGGAATAAAAGCAATCGATTCCATGACTCCTATAGGCAGAGGTCAAAGAGAACTAATAATCGGCGATAGGAAAACAGGTAAAACGGCTATTGCGGTCGATACTATTATAAATCAAAAAGACCAGGGTGTACTTTGTTTTTATATTGCGATAGGCCAGAAAGCTTCCACTGTTTCGGCTGTTGTTGAAAAGCTGGAACAATATGATGCTATGAAATATACAGTTATAATTGCAGCCAATGCTTCGGATCCTGCTCCCCTGCAGTATATCGCACCATACGCCGGATGCGCGATGGCGGAATATTTCATGTTTGAAAAAGGGAAAGATACTCTTTGCATATATGACGATCTTACCAAGCAGGCAAATGCTTACAGGCAATTATCTTTGCTTCTCCGGAGGCCTCCCGGCAGGGAGGCATTCCCAGGTGATATTTTTTACTGTCATTCCAGGCTTCTTGAAAGGTCTGCGAAACTTTCCGATGATCTTGGTGGGGGGTCCCTGACAGCCCTTCCTATTATTGAAACTCAGGAAGGCGAAGTATCAGCTTACATCCCTACTAACGTTATTTCCATTACTGACGGCCAGATTTATTTACAGCCAGGCCTTTTTGCTTCCGGTATAAGACCAGCTGTTGATGTCGGCATTTCTGTGTCGCGCGTCGGTGGGAATGCGCAGATCAAAGCGATGCGAAAGTTTGCGGGTTCGCTTCGCCTGGATCTTGCACAATTCAGAGAGTTGGAAGCTTTTTCCCAGTTGGGAACAGAGCTCGATTCTGCAACCCAGGCGCAGTTGGACAGAGGAAGAAGGCTTGTGGAAA
>CAZVYR010000228.1:0-6735 GCA_964631555.1 uncultured Leptospirales bacterium | reverse complement strand
TGGAGATGAGGGCGGTTTTGCACCTTCACTTAAATCTAATGAAGAACCGCTGGAAGTGATAATGGAAGCAATTAAAACTGCGGGTTTTCAGGCTGGAAAGGATATTATGATCGCGCTTGACCCTGCTTCAAGCGAGTTTTATGACAGCAAGAAAAAAAAATATGTTTTTTCAAGAAGCGATAAGAGCGAAAGGGACAGCGGCCAGATGGTCGAATTTTATGAAAATCTTGTTAAGAATTATCCTATTATTTCAATTGAGGACGGTCTTGCTGAAGACGACTGGGCAGGATGGAAACTGATGACTGACCGGATGGGCGATAAAATACAGCTTGTCGGCGATGACCTGTTTGTAACTAATACGGCAAGATTGAAAAGAGGTATTGAAGAAGGCATTACTAACTCAATTCTTATTAAGGTCAACCAGATAGGCACACTCACTGAGACAATGGAAGCAATAGAAATGGCAAAGAAAGCAGGATATACAGCGGTTGTGTCACATCGTTCTGGAGAGACGGAAGATACGACAATTGCTGATCTCGTGGTTGCCACAAATGCCGGACAGATTAAAACGGGTTCGGCTTCGAGAACCGACAGGATCGCGAAGTATAACCAGCTTTTAAGAATAGAAGAAGAGCTCGGTGTAATGTCGAAATTTAAAGGCAGAGAGGTCTTTTATAACATTGCAAATAAGAAAAAATAGATCAGCGCTTCTGCTTCTGGTTTTTGTTCTTTTCGGTATATACTGCTTTGTTCTTGGGGACAGCGGTATACTTGAAAGAATTAAGCTCACTGAAAGAAAGGATAAAGTAAGAGAAAATATATCCAGGCTGGTCAGGGAAAATGATAAACTAAAGAAAGATCATTCTGTTATTAGCAACAGCCGGACTAACCGGAGTTTTTACAAGAATGAAGCTTCAAAGTCGGGTTATATTGCTCCTGGTGAGAAATATTTGTTTTTTAAAAATACAGGGGAATATAATGTGAAAGAAAATGGAATAAATATTAATGCCGCAAATGATAATAAAAAATATACGGTTGAAATTTCGCATTTAAGAATATTGTGGATTTTCGCGTCCATTATGGTTATGCTGTTATATTTCTGGAAAAGAAATAAAGAAAAAGAAGACGCAGTATAATACAAAGTATTCATGATATGGCATTTGAGTTTGATAATTACAGCAATGTAGATAAAGAAATAATTAAAAAACAGCTTAATTCAAAGGAAGTATTTATCTGCGGTGTTTGTGAAAGGTGCAGGTATGGTTTCCCGCAGGTTGTATTTCTGAACCCGGTTAAGGAAATTGCGGGTAAAAATTATTTGAATTATGAAGCGATTTCAAATATTATCTGGCTTACGTGCCCGTATTTGAATGACCGGATACATGAGCTTGAGAATGATTCGTATATCAAGAAAATTCAAAAGATCATTCAGAAAGACAATATGTTTCGCGAATTGATGCTCAAAGCTCATGCGAATTATTTCTTTATAAGAAATATTATATTCAGGAAATATACAGGGTCCATGTTGGAGACTGAGAATATAGATTTATCAAGGAGCGGGATAGGCGGGATCAGGGATTTAAGAATGATCAAATGTCTTCATCTGCATTTCTCTCATTTTTATGTTTGCAAGAATAATATAGCCGGCCGGATCACTTGTCATTATTTAAATCAAAAAACATATTGTGACGGGAAGTATTGTGAAAAGTATGAGAAAGAATTGTTATAAGAATTGTTATATGTATATGTGATTTTTCCCGAACAAGCGGAATCTTCCTGATGATATGCTGCTTTTTTTTATTGCCCGTAATCCCGGACTGATAAAATTTCTTTCAGACATAATTATTCTTCCGAATTTTTCCACGGCAAAGCATTTAACTGTGTTTTTATATTCCACTACAAGGAAAAATTTAATCTTCCTGCTGTTTTCTGAGAATTTATTGAATAAATCTATTACTTCAGTATAGGTATCACCTGTCCGTATTTTAATCTTTGAGTTATTTCCTTTTGAAATTTCGATTTCGTCAGGTTTTTTTATCTGAAGGTTATCATAAGGAGTAATAAACCTGGATCCGTTTCTGGTAAAGGTGATCCATTTGTAATGTGCTGATTTCTTTAATTCGTTGTATTTTCGTATATTACTGTCAATTTGGGGTAATGTATTGTCGGAAATATTTTTATAGTATATGTACGTATGATCCAATTGAGGAAATTGATCAAAGCTCATTTCCATTAGTTCATTTATTTTTGTTTTTAAATAGTGTATAGTCTTGAAGTCTATTCCTTCCCGTGTATATCTCTTTTTATAATTTTGCAGGAGTGATTTGAGTTTAAATACATATTCTCTGCCGTGAATATTGTTAAAACTGGAATAAATAGAGCCTATAGTATCTATCTCTGTTATTATTTCATCGTAGATTGAATCAAAACCGGAATATTTTTTTTCTAATTTATAAAAGTCACGTTCAAGTAATTTTGTGATTTCTTCAAGACGCTGCAGGTTGTTCTGCCAGAAATCATTATATTTAATATATTTATAATTATTTTTATCTTCCATTTCCATTAATATATTTATAAATAATAGAGTTGGGCAAAAACAGTTTTGCATCGAGCCTAATGAGAATTTTAAATGATCCCGCTATTGCCGTGAAGGTATGGTATTACTTTGATCCGATATATAAGGTGGGTTCCCTCATGAAGCCTTTTGCCTTCTTCCACGAATGGAAGCATGACAGCCGACCCCAGATTCAGGATCCCGTTTTATCTGATTATAGAACAAATATTATAACATACCTAACACGTACAATGCAGGATCAGTTTAAAGTAATCAGAATTCGTATTTCAAGCAAGCAAAAAATTTATTTAATTATAGCCTTAAACCGGAATTTATAAAGTATGGAGTTTTTACCATATACTTTCTGAGGTGTTACTTTATAAATTTCGTTTTAATCAAAATTATACTGGATATTTTATATCCGGTAGTAATAAACTGGGACAGCATTTATTATATTTGCTTATTCCGCATACTTTTAATATCGGTTTTTAGTATATTGAATAAAACTAATGAAAAGATTTTTATTGCTGAAGTGCCGGTAGACTGGATTCAGGAATATCTTAATTAATATATACCGAAGTTTGATTTATACTGCAGGGGAAATATGGATAATATTAATGAAGTGAAGAGCGATAACGAAATACTAATTATAGAAGAACTGGCCAGGGAAATCTGGAAAGAACATTATACTCCAATAATAGGGAGTGACCAGGTGGAATATATGCTTGATAAATATCAATCCAGGGAGTCGATTTTTAATCAGATTCGGGAAGAGGGATACACATATTTCCTTGTTCAGGAGGATGGAAAATATATCGGATATATTGGCATACAGCTTAGAGAAGATGAATTATTTTTAAGCAAGATTTATATCAGAGATAGCAAACGCGGTAAGGGATTCGGCAGGAAGGCAATAGATTATTTGCAGAAACTCGCAAAGAAAAATAATATTTATAGAATATCACTTACTGTTAACAAGAACAATATAAATTCAATTAAAGTTTATGAGAAGATCGGGTTTGATAACCAGGGGCCTGTTGTACAGGATATAGGCAATGGTTTTGTTATGGATGATTATAAGATGGTAAAGACGTTTTGATTTATTATTTGATATTTTACTCAATAACTGTTATAGTATGCTTTTAATAAATTTATAGTCTTCAGGGTTGCCTGCTGCTTTACAGCAGTAATTTTAAGCAGCTAAGGACAGATGAGGCCTGTAATATATTAAAAGTTTATAAAATCAAGAAACCTAAATTTAATTCTAAAAAGAGGTAAATATGCAAAATAAGAAATCAGCTTTATTATTGCTCCCAGTGATAGTCTGTTTTGTTTCTTTTTCTTTGTTTGCGGCAGGAGACTGGGAGAAGGAATTTACAAAAGATGGAATAACGGTCTATACAAGGCCTGTTGAGGGGTCTTCGCTAAAGGAATTCAAGGGTGAAGGGATCATAAACGCACCTCTTGAGGTATGCAGGAATGTCATAGATGATACTGAGAACCATACTAAATGGAGGCCTGATTGTATTGAGTCGAAATTTTTAAAAGCTGAAGGCAGCGACCTGTTCTCATATAGTGAAACAAAAGCTCCATGGCCTGTTTCGAACAGGGATGTTATTGTAAAGACGCAGGTTACGGAAACAAAGGACAAAGTGGTATATGATTTTTCTGCTGCAGACAGGCAGGATTTGATGCCTCTTAAAAACGGAGTTGTAAGAATGACAAAACTTACAGGCATGTGGATACTGGTACGAAAAGGCAATGAAACACAAGTAACTTACCAAGCCAAGGTTGATCCGGGCGGATCAATTCCTTCATGGCTGGCTAATAAGACAAGCATAGATCAGCCGTATAAGTCGCTGCTGGGCCTGAAAGAGATGGTTAAAGATCCAAAGTATTTAAATAAATAGACCGGATTTTTGCCCGGCAAGAGTGCGTCCTGAACCGCATATTGGACAGGCTTTTTGTAAGCACCGGAATTGAGGACGCACTCTCCGTCAGTTTGTTGTTGAAAAAATATATTAAAACTATTAAAACAGAATGATTTTCAATAACCGGAGCGCACAACAGCGATATTTGCTTCAACCTTACTTATTCCCGGCACTCCTTTTACGACCTTGGTTATCTGATTCTTTTCTTCTGTTGAATAAACAAAACCTGATAAAATTGCTTTTCCTTTCGTTGTGGTTTCAATATGTATATTCAGTGTGCTTTGATTATCTTCTATGAGAGCAGCTTCTATCTTTTTAAGAAGGGATAGCTTTTCCATGGATTCAAGGGCTTTCAGACTGCATTCTTTTATCTTATCGGATTTTGCTGCTTCTATAATCATTTTCGCGGCATTATCAATCCCGATCTTTTCAGGGTTGATTAATAAATCGTACCTGTCCAGATCTTTCCAGTTAATATGAAACGCATAACGTAAATACCCGTTCAATTCATTGTCCTTCTTATGGATCAATTTTAACGCAGCTTCCTCTTTGAGTTTATATTCTTTCATGACCTGTTGTGTGCGAAATGATTCTGATGAAAAAAGAAGGACGTGCAAGGCACAGTTAAAATCGCTCAGGAGGAACGGGCTTCCATGACCTATGACAATGCCTTTTCCTTTTTTTGCTACATTGTAAATTACAGACTCCATAAGATTTAAATACAATTGAGGTTTCTGACCCATTAATCTGTCGAAGAGACCCGGACTTTTTTCTTCAAGGCTTTCCAGCTTTTCACCCGGTATGCCCATTTTAAGCATTTCTTCCTGCAGTCTTTTATCGTTGTATAAATCTATTTTAAGATTTTTAGCAACAATTGCAGCGATTTCTTCGCCGCCGCAGCCTATACTGCGTGAAATTGTGATCAATGACATTATAGCTTCCTCCATTATGTTGAATTGAAATTCAGATTATTTATATTACAGGTTATCTCATAAATTCATTAGCCCGTGAAGGTATTATCAGTATGTAATTCACAGGGCAATACTTGAATACCATGTATTTGAGACAGCCTTTAATAATAATTATTGAATTTAATATTTTTATAATTATAAAAAAGCAAGTATATTATTGATTTATTGTAATTCGGATATTTCTATATAAAAATTATTTATATTTAGTATTATAAAAAGTATGTTAAATCTTTTATAAAGTCAAGTATTAATAAACACGGGATTTTAAGTGAAGGGAAGGGGGGAATGGGTTTGCCTTTATTTATGGTTTTGAAACGGAGAGGAAGCGAATATGGGTTCCAGGTTGAAAGTTCCAGGTTCCAGGAAAGATGGATTGTAATGATCATGATTGTCTTTTAACTTTGGAACCTGGAATTTATTTTACAGGGCGACTTTGAGACGACTTTGAAACGGAGAGGAAGCGGTTATTGTACGAATAGGGAACGGAGGGGGAGCGACTATAATACGACTTTGAAACGGAGGGGAGATGATTAATAAATACAATTTAATTTTATTTTTATTGTCAGATTAGATAATGTTTTCATAGATATGGGTATCATGCTGAGAGCAAAACCTAAATATTCAATTATTATCAATTTATTGTTAATTCTTATGATGCATATAACCGGATACGGAGCGCCGGGTAAATTTGCGGACTGGAATGTATTAAAGACCATTCATTTTGATATTTATCATACTGAAGAAACGAGCGGGCTTGCTTTGGAGTGCGCGGATCTGGCAGAGGAAGTCTATGTGTATGCAGCCAACTGTTTATATCACGAGACGGATAATGTAATAAAGATAGTATTAGGTACTTCCGGCGATGACACAGACCAGTATGCATATTCGGCAGGGAATTATATTGCCGCATGTAAGTATCATAATTCATTCGATTCGTTTATTGTACTCACTTATAACGGCTCTTACAGCGAACTCCGCCGGGAATTGACACATAAGATGATTCATTTGTTCCAGCATGAGATATTATTCGGCAGTGGGCCGGCGCGGTGTGACCCTGGGGCTAACAATTTTAACAGTCTGAATGATTATCCTGATTTAATAACAGAAGGAATGGCTGAATATTTATCTGAGGGTTATGATGAATATGCTGATATAATTATCCGGGATATTGTTAATTCCGGGGTGAGTTTTAACATTTTGAATTATATTACCCTAAAAAATGCTAAACAGTATTTGGCATCGCCATTATATAAGTCGTTTTATTTTTTTATTGATAATG
>CAZVYR010000227.1:0-6746 GCA_964631555.1 uncultured Leptospirales bacterium | reverse complement strand
ATTAGTTTCATGTTAATAAATTTCACACCGCTTATGCATACCTCCTGTATGAAGCGGCTTTAGCAGCCTCCTGCTGCTTTGAAATTTATTAACATGAAACTAATTTCGCGATAAGATAACTGATGTTAGCAGAAAAAGCCGTTCAGGATGAGAAAGTAAAATTATTCTGCTAATATCATTCCTTGATTTCGGAAAGCGCGTCTTCCAGCTCCTTTTTGTTTTTCAATGTATCAGCAGAGACTATGACTTCTTCCTTATCCTCCCTGTCCAGGATATCCCTCAGAAGCGAAGCCTGGAGACTTGCGCTTGTATCTCTCAATCTTTCGCTGATTCTGACTGCATTTTCTTTTTTAAGCGATCTGCGCCTTGTATGCGGCAGCCTTAGCAGGGATGCTATTTTCGGAACAGCCTTCTTTGATATAAACGGCCTTTTCAATATATAAATTACTGCAAAAGGTATTATAAGAATCAGGTTGGTTTTTAAAATCGAAACAATACTAGCGGCAAGCCCTGCTGGGTCCGTGCTGAAGCTTTTGATCCAGAGGAACCAGAATAAGTCGGCAATGATTAATGACAGGAAAAAAGAAAGTTTGCCTTTTGATATGCCGAAGAATGACAGGCCGTTGCCTATTAAAGAAGCGAATATGAACAGAAGTATTGCCCTGAAACCTATGATATCCACAACGAAGCCGATCATTGCTTTTAAAGAGCTGAAGAACCTGCCGAGACCTTTCAGGTTCTCTGCAGTTTCCCCGATTGATGATGCAATGCCTGAAAGAACAACTCCCTGGTTGTTTGAAATGTTCATTCCGTATAAAAAATAAAAAGCAATTAAGATAATTAGCGGAACGCAGAGCCTTTTTGGAAAATATTCTGCAGGCACCAAAGGCAAAGGCCGGTGCAAATGCACCGGCTGCTTGCCGCGAGGTAGTTTATTGTAAAAATCGGATAAGCGCATAATGCAGGTATAATTTATCGTAAGGGACTTTATTCAACTTCAATATTGAAATTGATCTGGTTGCCTCTGGAATTCCAGACAGGTTTACAGAAATGTTTTATTATACGGATGCCTCTTCCCCTGAGATTGAGATTGTTTGCCCCGGTTTGCTGGTATTGCTTAGTGTCGAAGCCGGTTCCCTCATCCTCTATGGATATCATTAAATAGTCGTTTTTATGTGTTACCTTGATATTAACAAGCTTCCCCGGATCCCACTTATTGCCGTGCTCCATGGCATTTGTGAGAGCTTCATCTATAATTAAAAAGATTTCGCTGTAATCGATCTTTTTTGGGATGGAATGTTGTTTGATCTTATCAATGATGAGGTTAATGATAGTGTTCTTATTAATCTGATTGGAAGTGAATCTGTCATTGATAATTATATTATTGCTGTCTGACTCCATCATGCACGTCCTCGTTAAACATGATAGCGCTGCATTGTTCTGGAAAATATTTCTTTATATAATATAGCTTCCCGGCAGATTTTTTTTCGTCCATTTTAGCAGTATATAGAATTGCTTATCTTTAATATCAGACTTGTTGCATTTCTTCTGAAGTGTAACAAGTCTGTTAAGTATGAATTTACTTAATAATATAATAAAGATATAATTGGTCGTGTTAATAACGGTAAAATTATTTCGGGATGGGGAGATTTGAACTCCCGGCTTCTGCGTCCCGAACGCAGCGCGCTACCGGACTGCGCTACATCCCGATTAAGTTATCAGAAAACCTGGTTTGAAGATTGAGCTTAATTCCTGTTCGGCTTTTACTATCAAAAAAGGCTTTTCTTTACTTATTTGATTATATAATTGTCCGATCAGGAGCTTAAATCAATCCTTTTTTTTAAATATTTCAATATTCCTGAATTTTTTTTATATTTGACCTGGCCTGATGACTTCCTGACTGTGTAAATTGTATAAATTAGTCAGCCCGGCTTGCTTTTTTATCAAAAATTTCTGCAAATTCATGCCGGAAGTCAGTTGGGTTTAGCAATTTATTCGGCTTGACTGACTTATCATTATGTATTTTAGTGTTGATATGACTTGTTTTATTACTCTGGATTTCTTTGGTTGTATACACGACCTTTAAAACGAATACAATCCGTTTTTGAAACGGAGAGGAAACGTAGTGGAATGAGATCTTTTTATATTTAAATGCAAAACGGCATTATAATTTTTTATTGTAATTCAGACAAGAATATTCAGGAGGATAACCTGCTCAATGAATACAGGTAAATTATCTTTTAAACAGGCGCTTGAGGAACCCGGTATTTTATCGGTTACATGGGAGCTGGTCCCGGGCAGGGGTGCCTGGGAAAAGTCGCAGGAACATGTTCTTGAAATGGCTGAACTTGCGGCCAGAGACACGAGAATAAACGGTATAACGATTACGGATAATCCGGGGGGCAAGCCGGCTATTATGGCAATTCCTCTTGCGGTTGAGGCAATGAAGTTCGGGATAGAGCCTATCATACATTTCACATGTAAAGACAAGAACCGCAATGATATTGAGAGCGAGCTTTATGCTTATGCGAGGTCCGGGCTTAAGAATCTTCTAGTGATGACAGGAGACTATCCTTCAGAAGGTTTTAAGGGTGTGCCTAAACCGGTCTTTGACCTGGATTCGGTGCAGGCTTTAAGGCTTATTGATTATATGAACAGGGGCGAGAGTATTCCTTCATTTAAGGGGCGGATAAGCCTGCAAAAAACCGATTTCTTTGCAGGTTCTGTTGTTTCACCATTCAAGGTAACTGAGCCTGAAACAATGGCACAGTATTACAAATTACATAAGAAGATCAAGGCGGGCGCCAGGTTCATCATTACCCAGCTTGGATATGACGCGCGGAAATATGATGAAATAAAGAAGTATATGGACGCGTGCTGTATATATATACCCCTGATCGGTAATATATTTGTATTAACGCACCAGGTCGCGAAGCTGATGAACAGTAATTCAATACCTGGATGTGTGGTAACTGACGATTTGTTTAAAGTAATTGAGACAGAGAAGAACGAAAAAAATTATATGGAGCTTCAGCTTGCCAGGTCTGCGAAGCTCTATGCTATATTCAAGGGTCTTGGTTACAAAGGCGTTAATATTAGCGGCCACGGGTTAGGCTATAATGATATTGTTTATATTGTCGAAAGAGGAGAGGAGCTTAGCAGGAACTGGATGGATGTTCTTGGGGATCTGAATTTTCCCCAGGTAAATACTTTTTATTTTTTTAAAAAAGATTCATCCAGGTATTTTAATTCAACTGATCCTGTAAACAGAAAAAAGACCGGTTCAAAAGGGAGGTCTCTCAATTATTTGATATTCAGCCTGGTTCACAGGTTCTTCTTTAAAAAGGATGCCTTGCTGTTTCCTCTTGTGAGAGCTGTTGCCCGTATTATTGACAGGTCTTTTTTGAAAAAACCATTCACTTTTTTCGAATACTATATGAAGACTTTAACCAATCAATGCAGGTTTTGCGGAGACTGTGCTATTCACGAGCTTGGATTTATCTGCCCTATGGCCATTTGCCCCAAGCAGCAGAGGAACGGAGCTTGCGGAGGGAGTTATGACGGCTGGTGCGAGGTTTATCCGGGTAAACAAAAATGCATATATGTCACGATGTACCGGTATTATAAAGCGTCAGGTATTGAGGAAAAGATGAAAGAGGGATATATCCCACCTTGCAATTGGGAGCTGCACAGAACATCATCCTGGTTAAATTATTACCTGGGCAGGGATTTCAGTTCGCTGGAACCTTAGATATGCGGGAATATTCAGGTCTTACAGAGAAGGTCTTAATTTTAACATTATGCTTTTTTTGCTGTATTTTATGTAGTTTTGACTTTTTAAGGAAGCCTTTATTAACCATTGAATCGTTAGGTTGAGTCGGTGAAATGACCTGATTCTTATAAGATATAATCTGTTTATATGTACGAAAGTACAAAAAATTTTCTTGCTTTAGAGAAGCTTTTTACGTACTCTTTATTCAACTACTTTCTATAAAAGAAGCCGGGGGCTAAGATGCTTAAACTTGAAAAAGATAGCGGTAAAGACAATAATTCAGCCCCGTTAAATGATTTTGACGGGGTTATTGATGGGTTTATAAATACATTTTTAGAGAAAATTACGGGAATCCTTTTCAGAAGGATCAGTTTTGATAATGTAAGCCTTCAGACGCTGAAGGAGCTTTCGGATAAAAAGAATATTGTTTATGTGTCATTCCACAGTTCGAATATTTCCTTGCTTATATTATGTCACCTGTTGAAGAAACATGGTATTGACATCCCTATTGTAGCACTGGAAGAAAATCCTTATTTGATGCAGACTCTGAGGCATTTGTGGAAGAGAATTATTAGGTCTTTTAAAAAGGCCTTCCTTCGCAAAGAATATCCGCATATTTTTGATACCGACTATATAGAAAGAAATATGGATACGGGGAAGACCATATTGATTTCCCTTCTCTCAAGGAAATTTTTTCTCAGAAGATATATGGAGATCAAGTATGACTCCCTGATATATTTTGTTAATCTGCAAAAGAATATTGATGCCCCGGTTTACCTGCTTCCTGAAATGATATTCTGGAACCTGAATCCGGAGCGGACAAAGACTTTAGTAGCGTCTAATGCTACAGGCGATAAAGGGCTTATCGCCGGCTGGCTGACTGTTTTAAAAAGCGCGTCGCCTGCTTTTGTAAGGATTCTGCAGCCTATAAATCTGAAAGAAGAGATCGCAAACGCTAATACTGACAATACTGAGCAGATCGCTGTCGGGCTTAGGAATAAGCTTCTGGAGATGTATCACTATGAAAAGAGAGGTGTGCTGGGGCCTGTTATAAGATCAAAGCAGGAGATGATGGAAAAGGTATTATATCATAAAGATGTTCTTGAAATGATAGAGAAGCAGGCAGCCAGGGAAAAGGTTAATCCTAAGAGATTAAAGAAAAAAGCATATAATTATTTCAAGGAGATTTCGGCAGGCTATTCCGTTGTGATAATAAATCTTTTTAAGATGGCATTGACCTTTGTATTTAATAAGATATTTGACGGCATTCAGTATGATCCTGAGGTATTGCAGAAGATCAGGGAAGCTTCTAAAAAAGGCCCCCTGGTGCTTGTGCCTAATCACAGGAGCCATATGGATTATTTGCTGATCTCGTATATCTTTTTTATTAACAGGTTGTCGTGTCCTTATATTGCCGCAGGGAAAAATCTTTCGTTTTTCCCGGTGGGCCCTTTATTCAGGCAGTGCGGGGCTTTCTTTATCAGGAGAACTTTCAGGGGCCTTAAATTATATCCTACTGTATTTAAACAGTATGTCAGGACACTGGTGTCTGACGGTTATTCTATTGAATTTTTTATGGAAGGCGGAAGGACAAGGACCGGCAAGCTGGTTCTGCCGAAGCTCGGTTTTTTATATTACCTGATTGAAGCGATCTATTCGGGATATAATGACGACCTTGTGTTTGTACCTATTGCGATCAATTATGACAGGATACTTGAAGAGAAGACATACTCAAAAGAATTGAGGGGAAGCCGTAAGGAAGATGAATCAATTTCAATGGTACTCGGGAGCAGAAAATTTTTGAAAAGAAAATACGGCAGGGTCTATGTCACTTTCAGCGATACATTCACGCTTAAGGAAATAGCAAAGGATACTACGGATATAAAGAAACTCCCGGATATGGTAGCCAATACTATTATTGGCAAGATCAGTGAAGTTACTATAGTTACGCCTTTTGCCCTGGTCACTACGGCAATACTGATGCATGCCAGTAAAGGCTTTGCTAAGCCGGCTTTAAAGCATGATACGGAATTATTGTTAAGTTATCTTAATCATATTAATGCAAGGTTATCCGATACTCTGCTGAATGAACCTGATGTAGCTGAAATTATTGAGCAGGTTACTGAATCATATTTAAGCGATAATCTGTTGCAGGAGATCAAGATAGAAACCGGGGATAAAGAGGATGTTGTCGATGATCTTGTGTCACTTAAAGACGATAACAGGAGCAGAATTTGTTTTTATAAAAACAGTATAGTTCATTATTTTATTCCGGTTTCTTTTACTTCTCTTGCTGTTTTACGGTTGCTTGAATCAGGGAGCCAGGGCGGGAAGCTTAAGATTGGGGAAGCTGATGTTAAAGCTGAATATGATTTTATCAAAGATTTTTTTCGCAGGGAATTTTTGTATTCCGATGACGGGAATACCGGTAACAGTATCAATGATTTAGTTTATCAGTATTACGAAGGCAAAAAGATATTATCACGAGAAGGCTCCGGCCTGGTTTTGGATAAAGAGCATAAAGATGATATGAGGCTGTTTTCATCTATATTGAAAGATCATTTTGAATCTTATTTAATTGTTTTAAAGACTATTCTGGCTTTAAGAACAGAAAAGATCAAAAAAGACGACTTGCTTAATGTAATCAGAAAGAACGGCTTAAAGATGTATCATCTTGGCGAAATAGATCTTGCTGAAGCGCTTTCACTTCCGAATTATAATAATGCTATTTCAAGATTCACTGACATGGGGATATTAAAAGGCGGTACACGGGATATAAAAAACGTGGAGATTAAAGTCGTTGATCCTGAGATGGCAGGGAACTATGCTGCCAGGATTGAGGGATATTTAAAGATCATGGGCTGGCGTTTTTAAAACAGGACTAATCCCGTTCCATAAAACAGAATTTATTCTGTTTTATGGAACGGAGGGGAAGCGACTCTGGAACGGAGGGGAAGCGACTAAAAACAGGATT
>CAZVYR010000226.1:0-6786 GCA_964631555.1 uncultured Leptospirales bacterium | reverse complement strand
CCTACAGCTGCTCCTGATACAGGAGCGAAATTAGGTATCCTGTTTATTTTTGATCCCTGGCGGGGGGAAGGATATAATGCAGGATTATTCATTATGGGTGCCGGGCTTGTATTTCTTATATGGTGTGTACGTGATTTTTACGTATCGGGAAAAGGTACGCTTGCTCCGTGGTCTCCGCCCAAAAGGCTTGTGAAGATCGGGTTATACCGTTTTTCCAGAAACCCGATGTATATCGGAGTTCTGATGCTGGTTTGCGGTTGGGCTGTTTTTGCTTTCTCTCTTTTAACTCTTTGTTACCTGTTTATTTTGATTGTCAGTTTTCATTTAAGGGTGATCCTGTATGAGGAGCCTCAGTTAAAGAAATTATTTGATAAAGACTGGGAATCTTATTCCTCATCGATTCCCAGGTGGTTGCCGGTGTTTAAGAGATCAGCGAATAATTAGATAAATAATAGAGGAAAAAATTTTCAATTCGCTGTCAAAGTGTTAATTCAGTATTCCGGGAACATTCCCGGAGCATGACAATGGAAATAATCCATGGCAACAGCAGCAACAGGCATAATAATAAATTCACTAAGCGGCCGATTAGGAAACGTCGTCTACCTACATAAGGCTGCGTATCGCCAGCAGTACGATGGTGAAGTGCGTGCGCGCGCATGTCATCCTGCGCAATCCGGATACAGAAGCTTAGAAAAAAGTGCGAGAACCTTCAGTGATGCGGTGCGCTCATGGCAGGCCATGCCCGCAGAGGAAAGATATGCTTTTAACAGAAGAGCCCGCTACATGAACATGAGCGGGTATAATTTTTATATATCGCAATACATGAAAAGCAGTATTTCAGACAAATCCGCAACCAGCGAAGCGTGCCCGCCCCGCAACGTTGCCCTTTACCCTGTCTTTTTTAATCGCTTCCGCTCCAGTTCCATAATACCGGGTTTCCGGTATTAAGTCGTTTCCGCTCCGTTTTCTAACCGTTTACCAGTCTTTAAAAAAGAAAATAATGCTAATATATTGGTAATATTTCTCATAATCTGCTTAATATTTTTTCAGCCTCAATCGGTGCCAATAAAGTGGCTTCCGGGCTTTCCAAAGCTTTTATCAGTGAGCCTGTATCAGGACCTGTCTTGGTTGCTGAAAGAGTTTTTAATATGTGATGAATTCCTTTTCTGATAAGAAATGAATCCGGATTCTGTATTAACGTTTCAAGAATAGGCTTTATACTGTCTTCACCAAGAATAATAAGACCTACTGCTGCTATCCACCTGATATCTTCGTCTTTATCTTCCATTGCAAGTATAAATAACGGCGCGGAATCAGGATCAGCGAGCTCAGTTAGAGCTTTAACTGCTTCCCATCTTATTATTTTTTTTGGATTTTCAAGCAGGTTGGCAAGGTATTCTATACAAACATTACCCAGTGAGATAATTTTTTCACGTGCGCTTTGTCTTATCACGCCCCTTTTATCTCCAAGCTGCGGTAATAGCTTGGTTAATATTTCATGATACTCTTTGTGCTTATTAATTGACTTATGTTTGTGTGAATCATTCATTATGTAATCTCGTGTCTTAATAAATTTAGGCTATCAATACCAAATGATTTTCATTAAAAAATAATAATAAATGTACACTCTGTCAAATAGTTAAATATTTAGAGACTATGGTCTTTCCTTTATAGTGATAAACAGATTTAATTTTGTTTTATTTCTCCATACCGTCATTTTTAAAGATTTACCTATCGGAGTTTTTTCTATTATGTTAATAAGATCTGAAAAGTTCTCAATATCTTTGTCTCCGACCATTAAAATCACATCACCTACCAAGATGCCGCCTTTTGCTGCAGGGCTATCCGGCACTACTGCACCTACCAACGCTCCCTTGTTATTTTTAAGGCCGATTTCCTTCGCATAATCTTCCGTGAACGGTACAATTTGTACGCCAATGTAACCTCTCTTTATCTTTTTATGTTCCTTGAGTTCCAGCAGTATTCGTTTTGCGCTATTGATCGGGATGGCAAATCCTATCCCTATATTCCCTCCGCTTTGGGAATATATCATTCTGTTTATGCCTATAACTTCACCGTTAATGTTTAAAAGCGGGCCTCCGGAATTTCCAGGGTTTATTGATGCGTCTGTCTGGATATGGGATTGTGAGGAACCCATTAGATCCACGTCGTTCCTGGCGGTCGCGCTTATAACTCCTACTGTAAAGGTCTTATCCAGCCCAAACGGATTCCCTATTGCAATTGCCCAGTCGCCGACTTTGACTTCATCGGAATTGCCTATAAAAACCGGTTTGAATTTACTTGCTGAATTGATCTTCAATAAAGCAATATCCGTTCTTTCATCGGATCCGATTATTTTTGCGTCATAAGTTTTGTTATCTATTTTTACCTGAACCTTGTCGACCTGGGCTACTACATGTTGATTTGTACATATATAGCCGTCTTCCGATATTATGAATCCTGTACCAAGCCCGATTCTTTTTTCGGTCCGGGACTTGGGTGATCCCTTGAATCCGAAGAAGTCTTTGAAGAAAGGATCATTGAAGAACGGGTTGGGTTGTATTTTTATTGTTTGCTCAGTACTAACATACGCTACACTATCCTTATTCAGATCATAAACTTTTCTGAACGCATTCTGTACTTCTAATGCGTTTGACACTTCTTTATCATCAATCAATGGTGATTTATTGTTTAAATTGAAAAAAGATTTATTGCCTTCACTATAACAGGATACGTTATAGATAAAAAATATAGAAAGAAGGAAAAAAGACGAAGCCATCGAGGACATGATAATGTATTTTAATTTTTTATTCATAATATTATCTCCTGAAGTTTATAAGATATTTTATTATATAAGCCATAAATTTTGCAGCGGATAGCTGAAATGCATGCAGAACATAAGCGTAACATAAGTCTCAGAAATGAAATTATCGATTGTTTGATTAGATTGTATTTTTATTGGAATGTCAATTGAAATTATTAAAAAATTATTATTTTAAAAGTGTGTCATGAAATATGGTATTTGAAGTATTGTTAAGCAATAATTATTAGTTTCTCCGAAGTAAAAAATCCCGCAATCAATAATGTATTTCAGTGTACTGTTTCGCAGGTATCGTTGAACTGATTTAATCTTACTGTTGTAAGTCCTGTTTTTATCGCTTTTTGTCATTCAGGATGAAGTCCTTGTTTCGTGGGTCCTGTGTTTATATCATATACTGTATTATACGGCTTTGAAACGGAGCAGTTCAGGATGCTTCATATCATTACGGTCAGCCTTGAGATACCGTTATCCTTTACCAGGTTCCATTCAATATCTGTTAAAACTCCAATAAACCTGGTGTCATGGCTGACTACAATGAGAGCGCCTGTAAACTGCGCAAGGGCATTTTCAAGACGGATTATTGAAGGCATATCCATGTGGTTTGTAGGTTCGTCCATCATGATAAGAGCCGGTGTTTTAAGCAGCCCGAGACCGAGCATTATCTTGCGCTTCTCGCCCCGGGCTGGGGGAGCCGGACAAAAGCATCCTGTCAGGCTCTGAGCCGAGCCTGTGTACTACAGTAAGAAGGTCGCCGAGGCGGGTACTGTCAAGGCTTTTCAGGTCGTGGTGAATCTTCTGCCAGTCCTGCTCTTCTATCTCCTGGGGTATGCAGATCACTATGTCGCTGGGAAGGGAGAGCTGGGAGAATATATGCGTAAAGAGCGTGCTTTTGCCTGTTCCGTTTGGGCCGACGATCCCTGTCCATCCTTTTGAAAAATGAAGATTCAGCGATAAAATGATGTTTTCGGATGAAGGTGTGTATGAAAATGAAATGTTGATGAATCTCAGATTAACTGCCTGCATAAATATCTCTCCGTGTTTTAAAGACTGGAATTGCTGCCTTTATTATTCAGGCAATATGGGGAATTGTATTGAAAGAGAGAATTATTATGCGCTCTCTTTCAGTTAATCTGCTGAGTTTATGTGCGGGTTTCTCCTTTTGAAGTTTGTTTATATGGTTTTCTAAAAAGCGTTTGTTTCAAATGTTTTTTACGGTCTTTCTTTCTCCTCTTAAAGAAAAAGATTAAACCATGTACAGCCGGTGTTTGTGCCGGCTTATATTGTTTCGGAATCTGTAATGTAATTTAAGCTTACTATGTTCTATTTGTTATCCAGGATGAGGTTTTTTTGATTTTGAGTGAATATTTATACCGGATAGTACTGTATTCGGTGTTGAAACGGAGTGGATACGGTTGAGAGAAGGTGTTGACTGGTCGATTACATTATATGCTGATGCAGTATTTATTATAACTTCACCTGATATTTTTGTTTTTATGTATGCAGATATATAAAGATTATAGCCGCTCATGCTCATGTAGCGGGCTTTTCTGTTATATGTATATTTTTCATCGTCTGATAATTTTTGCCAGGCAAGCACAGCTTCGCGGAAGGCGAGGCGGATTATTTTCTGGGCTTCGGTGTCAGGATTGCGCGGTATAACATGCGTGCGCGCGCACTGGACTCCGCGCCTTGAGTAAAAGACGATGTTTCCTATTCTGCCGCTTATGGATTTTATCATTATACCTGGTATTGCAGTTGCCATTGTTATACTCCTTTATTTTGTGTACCTGTGATTTATCAAGCTGTGACATAAAAATAAAGATTATAAAAATCAGACGTCTGATTTTTAAGGTTGCTGATTATGATTTATTGAGATAATTATATCCTCTTTTATATAATATATCCCTTTAGGTTTACAATTCTTTTTTTAAAATTTATAATAAAAATTATTTCCTGCTTTAATTTGTATAAGGACTGGCCGCGGTGACCGGGTTTTTACATAAATGTAACCTGCAGTACAAAAGTGTAATATGGTGATGCATTATGAAAAAACCAGCAGCCCGGTGTTTTCCGGATTGGCTGCCGGGAAATTAGCATTGTTTCGCGCGTTAAATATTAAGAACAAGTTAAATTACACTTGTTCGGGTACTGATAGTATACGACAGCAATTGACTAATTTTACCGGTTAGTGTATTTAGTTTATAGACAAGTAAATTTTTTTAAGGGGAGCGGAACAGGCGCGACAAATATGTATCATAAAGATAATAGTAAAAGCGGCTACATGTGCGAACTGTTAGAGCATCTGTATAATATCAGCAATAAGCTGACTGACCTTACGGATATCAATGAAGTGATAAAATTTATGCTCAAGATACTTGCCGAGAAACTTGAGATGCAGAAGGTCATGATAAGCATCTATAACAGGAAGACAGGCGAGATAATGCTGGATGAAGCTTTCGGGCTTTCGGAAGAGGAAGTGGTCAGGGGCAAGTACCTGCCTGGTGAAGGCATTACCGGGCGGGTTGTGGAAACCGGCAGGTATTGTATTATTCCGAAAATTTCGGAAGAACCGGAGTTTCTTGACAGGACCGGTTCCAGGGCAGGCATGAATAAGGATGATATATCCTTTATCTGCTTTCCTGTAAAGATCGGGAGCGAGGTTATCGGCACGATAAGCGCAGACAGGCCCAGGGAAAGCGTGATTCCGCTTGACGATATTGTCAGGTTCTTTTCTATTCTATCAGCTATGATATCACAGGCTGTGCATTTGCACAGGTTGAAAAAGGAAGAGCTTCAGGAGCTTCAGGAAGAGAACCGCAGACTGCAGTCGGAGCTTAAGGAGAAATTCAAGCCTTCGAATATCATCGGCAAATCAAAATCTATTCGCGAGGTTTACAGGTTTATTGAAAAGGTCTCTCAGACAAATGCCAGTATTCTTATTCTCGGTGAGAGCGGTGTAGGCAAAGAGCTTGTGGCTAATGCCATTCATTACAACAGCAAGAGAGCGGATAAGCCTTTCATCAAGTTCAATTGCGCGGCTCTTACTGAGAGCATTATTGAAAGTGAGCTTTTCGGGCATGAGAAAGGGTCGTTCAGCGGAGCTATACAGAGGCGTATCGGCAAGTTTGAGCAGGCTGACGGCGGCACTATTTTTCTGGATGAGATCGCGGAGATATCTCCGACTGTTCAGGTTAAGCTTCTTCGTGTTCTTCAGGAGAAAGAGCTTGAAAGGGTAGGGGGAACCAGCACTGTAAAGATAGATGTCAGGATCATTACTGCCACTAACAGGGATCTCGCAGAGCTTATTAAGGAAAACAAATTCAGAGAGGATATTTTTTACAGGCTTAATACATTTCCTATTGCCGTACCTCCGCTGCGTGAGCGGAAAACAGATATTCTTTTGCTTGCGGAATTTTTTCTTGAGAAATTCAACAGGGAAAACGGGAAGAATATCAGGAGGATATCTACTGCTGCTATTGATATGCTTATGAGTTATCACTGGCCCGGGAATGTGCGCGAGCTTGGGAACTGTATTGAGCGGGCTGTGATACTGAGCGAGGATAAGGTTATTCATTCCTATCATCTGCCTGCGACTCTTCAGACTGCCGAGTCAAGCAATACTAAATATAAAAACACTCTTGAAAATATTCTTGCAGGTGTTGAGAAAGAAATGATAATTGAAGCGCTTAAAAACAATAGAGGCAATATGGCAAAGGCTGCGGCGGAACTTGGGATCACTGAGCGGATAATCGGGCTGAGGGTAAATAAATACGGCATCAATCCCAGGAAGTATAAAACCAGGCCATTGGGAGATTAAAAATATTTTTTGCGGATGCATATAAGGTTTGTGGGAAGCCAGTTCTGGTGGGTGTAAAAGTCGATGGCTACAATATTGTCTTTGTCCGCAAGGAGATGCAGACGGAGCAGGCCCTGTTCTCTGCACCAGGTGTACATCTCTCTTAGCA
>CAZVYR010000225.1:1953-6794 GCA_964631555.1 uncultured Leptospirales bacterium | reverse complement strand
ATTCAGTGTGCTCACTATGCCATAGCCATCTTGGCTGGTTCTATAGTAAGGAAAACAGTTCTTTCTTTGGATTGATATTGATCCATTTGATGGAGAATATTTAATCAATTATCAGATACTGTACTTACAATAAACTTTATTATTACATGAAAAACCAATTGAATTCAGGCTATATAAATAAATTATGTATTTTTAATTCTTGACAATTATTGAAATTATTTCGATTAGTTTTAATCACCAACTTTATAAAACACATTTTTTTACTCCTGTTTAACAACTTTATTACAATCAGGGACATTTTTAATTTTTAAATCCTGATCAAGAATTAATATTTATGAACATAAGAGATTTAACTGAATATTTAAATAACAGATTCCCAATAGAATTACAGGAAAAATATGATAACACCGGGGATCAGGTTTCATTTACCGAAAAAAGTATAAATAATATTCTTCTTGCAGTTGACATTGAGGAAAAAATAATCGCCGAGGCTCTTGAGAAAAATTGTAATATAATAATCACGCACCATCCTTTTTTATTCAAACCCCTTAAGAAAATAAAAACCGGAGAACCGTATTCCGATTATTTACTAAGCTTAATCAGGAATGAGATAAGTCTGTATGCTGTACACACAAATATGGATAAGATTTTTTTTGATAAACTGGGCAGAGTACTGGGTATAAACGATGGAAAACTATTGCTTAAAACAGACACTATGGACAATATTGATTACGGTTTCGGTTTCTATGGTAAGTTAACGGAAGAGATAATGCTCGATGATTTGCTGAAACTAATTAAAGATAAGCTTAGTCTGTCTTATCTGCAATATACAGGTGAAAAAACATCCCCTGTAAGAAACGTGGCATTGATAAACGGCGCAGGCGGAGGACAGATTGAAAATATAATATTAAATAATAATGTGGATTGTATTGTTACGGGCGATGTAGGTTATCATCATTTTAAAACCGCGCAAATATACGGCATACCTGTAATAGATGCGGGTCATTTTGGTACTGAAAGAATCCTGCTGGATTTTCTGAAAGATGAAATTGATGAATATTTAAAGAAAAATAACCTTGAGCAATCAATCAAAATATATATTTCACAATATGAAGAAAATCCGGTAAAAATATTTATATAGTTTCTAAATCTTGCTGATTCCAAGTTCTGCGAAGAATTTAAAATTTGTTGACTGATCGAATATTGCAAAGATTCCGTATAATTAAAGAATTAAAAATAATTTGAATAACGAGCCTTATATGAATAAAGATATAGAAATAATGATCGAGCTGCAAAGATATTGGGATAATGTGATCAGGGCCAGGGAATCAATAGAACGAAATAAAGAATCGATATCCTTCTGGGGTAAAGAATTACATAATAAGAAACAAAAGCTTGATACCCTGGAAGAAGAAATAAAAAAATTAAAAGTAACTGTCAACCGCAAGGAGGTTGATCTTTCAGACAGGGAAGAACATGTTAAAAAGCTGGAAGTCAAGAGAGATGCTGTTAAAACAGAAAAAGAAAGCACTGCAATAAATCATGAATTTGAGAAAATAAAGACTGATATCGGGGCAATAGAAGAAGAGATAATAGTAATGCTTGATACAATTGGGGAACAGGAAAAGCTGTTTACTTCATTACAGGATGAATTCCAAAACCAGGAAGAACAGTCAGCAGAGGATATAAACGGATTAAAGGAAAAAATTAATCTATCGGAAAAGGCATTGGAGGAAAACCAGAAAAAGTTTAATGAATTGATAGATGAATTATCTCCAAATATAAAATCAAGATTTTTAAAATTAGTCAAATCTCAGAACGGGAAAGGAATTGCAAAGCTCGAAGGGGAAATATGCGGTGCATGTAATTTTCAGATTCCTTTTTACCTGGTACAGGATATATCTAAAAAAGACAGCGTTATAATGTGTACAAACTGCGGCAGGTTTTTATATAAAGAAGCAGGAATTTAAATAATAATTTTACTGACTAAGAGGAATAAATGCTTTTAACAATAGACAGGGTTTTACAATTACTTGCAGAGGGAAAAAGTGTAAGAAAGATATCGGAGATGTCTGATTTACAGGAAGAAGATATTTTTAATATTATTAATGATGCGAGAAAGCTGCTGCAGAATCATGAAGGAGCTAAAGTAAAAAAGAAAATTATCTTAAAAAAGAAAGTAGACATGCATTCTCCGGGGATAAATTCGAAAAATGACGATGATAACCTCGATTATGAGGTAGGCGAAATATTTAGTGGTGCGGAGTTGTCGGCTGTTCCTCTTGAAGATTATTTACTGATTTATACTGACGGTGCATCAAGCGGCAATCCCGGACACTCGGGTATTGGTATTGTAATAAACGACAAAGAAGACAGGACAGTAGGAAAAGTTTCTGATTATATTGGTGTAAATACGAATAACTATGCAGAATATGTTGCCCTGATCAGGGCGCTTAAAATCGCGATTTATTATAAAACCAAGAATTTAAAAATCAGAACCGACTCCGAACTGGCAGTCAAGCAGATCAAAGGGCAATATAAAGTAACGAGCGATAATATTAAACCTTTGTATCAGGAAGTAATGAGATTAAAAAGAAAAATCAATAGCTGTAGAATAGAGCATGTCACGCGTTCGCTTAATGACAAGGCCGATTATCTGGCTAAAATGGCTATAAAAAACAAAAAGTAGTGAAGTTATTTGAAAACCATGACCTTGTATCAAGGTTTTTTGGAAATAAATTCTTGGTAATATTAAAGAATAAGGGATGATCCATGAAATCTAACTGGAGAACCAGAGAATTTACAGAAGATATTGTTAATGAGTTTTCAGATAATTTAAAAATCGATAAATATTTATCATCAATTCTGCTCTCCCGCGGTATAGACAATATTAGAGATGCTTATGAATTTTTAAATCCCAGGTTATCGTCCCTTCATAGTCCTTTCCTGATGAAAGGCATGCACGATGCGGTTACGCGGATACGTGATGCCATATCGGCAAATAAAAAAATAGGCATATTCGCAGATTCCGACCTTGACGGATTGACCTCTCTTACTATCCTCATGAAACTACTTGAGCGTATTGGTATTGTGCCGTATTTTCGTTTTGCTGTTGACGATGAAGAATACGGTTTAAGAAAAGAAGTGATTGATGAGATGCTCGAAAACCATGTCGATCTTCTCATTACCCTGGACTGCGGGATCAGGGATATAGAAGAGATAGAATACGCGAAGAACCTTGGCATAGACGTAATTGTTTGTGATCATCATGAACAGGGGAAACTGCTTCCGGATGCAGTAATAATAAATCCCAAACTTTTGGAATGTACTTACCCGTTTAAAGAGCTTGCAGGGGTAGGGGTTACGTTTAAGCTGTGCCATGCTATATTGATGAGCTATCTTCAGAGCTTTGATAAACTGTTTATAATGATAACAACGGACTCCGGTTTAATATATATTTCATACATAAGAAACGGGATTCTGATCAAAGTTGAACAATTTAAAGATTTTTTCGATCTTTATTATTTAAATCATGAAAACACAGATAATTGTAATATTATTCTGTACGATACTGAATATAAAGAATTATTGTCCGGCATAGTAAAAAATACGAAAATTTATGATTTTAAAGAATTGTTGAACACTGTTTTAGACAGAAAAATATCACCCGATATCACTATTGACGGCCTGTGTAAAATATTTTCAATAAACAGTAATATTATAAATTCCAAATATAAGATCATAAATATTATTTTTTCTGAAATTGAATATAACAATTCCGCGAAGATAACTGAGTTTTTAAATTCAATAATTGACTTGGTTTCCATCGGCACGATTGCAGATATAATGCCCGTACTTGGAGAAAACAGAATAATCATATCCCATGGCATAAAATTTTTAAATTACACATCTCATCCCGGACTTTCATTCCTGGTAAAAAAGATATCCAGTAAAATTACTTCAAAAAATGTTTCCTGGGATATTTCACCTTTGTTGAATACACCCGGAAGATTCGGGAAGACCAATCTAATAGCCAAATTTTTTCTTGAAAAAGATCACGGTAATATACAGTCAGTGATAAATGAGATTAATAAACTAAATGATATAAGAAAAAACCTGATAGTACAACTCCTCGACGGTCTCAGGGATGGAATTGATAACGGGGAATATTTATATGGCGAAAATCTTGTCTTTATTGATTCAGAAAATGTCCCTGAAGGTCTGTGCGGACTGCTCGCGAATCGTATTGCCGATATTACTGAGAAACCTGTAATAGTTGTATCATTATTAAATAATAAAGAGATCGTCAAAGGTTCCGGAAGAGTCATAGGAGACTTTAATTTTTTCCAACATGTAGAGTCATGTTCGGATTTATTTGAAAGAATAGGCGGGCATCAACAGGCATTCGGTTTTACAATAAAACGCAGGAATATTAAAGATTTAAAAGAAAAGCTCGGTAATTCTATTGGAAAATGTGTAATATTAAAGACTCAATATTATATTGATCTCGTAATTACTATTGAAGATTTAAACTTTCAGTTTATTAAAAACCTGGATATCCTGGAACCATACGGGCACAGGAATAAAGAATGTCTCTTTTTGGTAAAGGACGCGCTTATCAAAGATTTTAAGAGATTTGGTAAAAATATGAATCATGGTAAATATCTGTTCCATAATAACAACGCAATAGAAGCTATTGGCTGGGATAAAGCTGATGTTATGGAGAAATACCTTAGGAAAGAAAAGGTAGATATGATTTTCAATCTTGAGAATAATTATTATAACGGCTCTGTAATTCCCCGGATGCTGATAGTGGATATTGATCAGACCCGGTAAAGCGC
>CAZVYR010000225.1:0-1853 GCA_964631555.1 uncultured Leptospirales bacterium | reverse complement strand
ATTAAACAGTTTGCCGGTTTCTTTTTCAGGTAGTTAAAACAAGTGTTAATTTAACTCATTTAGAGAGGAAATAGTATATGGAGATTGAGATTCAGAAAAATAATAACCCGGTAAACGTATCTGTTGCCGGCGATATTGAGATGATGACCATTAAGGATTTCAAAACCAGGCTTATGGATTTGGGACAAAATGAAGACAAGGACATTGAAATAGACCTTTCAAAAGTAAATTATATTGATTCGTCCGGGATCGGAGTACTTATAAGCCTGTTAAAGCTCCAGAGAAATAAAGGAAAAGCACTGAAGATAAGTAAAGTCAGCGATAAAGTATTAAAGATACTGGAAATAAGTTCTTTGGTGGATATTTTTAAACTATAATAGAAATTAGTAAATAAGCTGTATTTGCGAACATATTTTAAAATTTAAATATTCAGATAGGTTATTTGACTTCAGGTACTATTCATATATCCATAAATACTTTCCATATACACAATTGTTTTTCTGAATATCCCGGACTGACAAGGTAGGGCAGTTTTTCCCGGGTAAATGAAAAATAACTCTTGAACTTATAAACCATGATTCTTAGAAGTTTGCTATAATTAAAAATAATTACCCGGTTATAATAAATATGAGAATTGTTACACGTCCTGATTTTGACGGAGTTGTCTGTGCAGTTTTACTTCTCGATGTACTGGATATTTCAGAACCCATATTGTGGATAGAACCACACGAGATGATAAACGGCAATGATTACATAAGAAAAGGGGATATTATCACCAATCTCCCGTATGTAGAAAATTGCTCTCTTTGGTTCGATCATCATTATTCCAATATGACAGACAAGCCCTTCAATGGATATTTTAAAATTGCACCTTCGGCAGCCGGGGTTATTTATGAATATTATGAGGGTGAGTTTTCCAGGGACTATGACGAACTGGTCAGGGAAACCGATAAAATAGATTCCGCTGATTTTTCAATAGAAGAAGTATTGAGACCTAATATAAATCCCTACATGATGTTATACTTTACTTTATCCGGCCGGAATAAACGGGATAGCAACTACTGGAATAAAATCGTTGATCTCCTGGGTACAAAAGATATAGATATGATTCTTAAGGACCCGGAAGTTAAAAAAAGATGTAATATCATATTAGAGCAGGACAGGACTTACGAGAATTTTTTAAAAGGATATACAGAGAAAAAACGTCATATCACGATAACGGATTTCAGAACCTTATCAACAGAGCCAAGCGGTAACAGGTTTTTAGTATATTCAATATATCCAGATTCTCTTGTTAATGTTAAAATAAGATATGATAAAAGTAACCGTGAAAAAGTGATAATAAGCCTCGGACAAAATATATTCAACCGCAAGGGCAAGGTACATCTTGGTCACCTCGTCTCAAACTATGGAGGGGGGGGCCATGAAGGAGCAGGCTCATGCCATTTTCATATCAGCGAAGCCCAGGAAAAAATCACTGAGATAATCGATATCTTACTGACCGATAAAGCCATACATTGATGAAAATCGCTGTTCAGTAGCTCCTGACTGACTTTCTTAATTCCTTCTCCTCCGTTTCCGCTCCGTTTCATAGTCGTAACAAAGTCGCTCCTGTGTAAATTTTGCACGGTGAACCGGCAAACTTTGATTTAAAAAAATAATAAAAATATGATGATTAATATTGACATTAATAGAATATTCTGTTATCATTTAACTAAATAGTTAGTTAGTATTTATGCGATATGCCTGATAGAACTATCATCAATTTGCAGGCAATAAAAGATCATTCGCGGAGTAAATGGTTAAAGGAAGCTACTACCTCCTGTTGTCTGCAAATTGATGATGATTCTATC
>CAZVYR010000224.1:0-6799 GCA_964631555.1 uncultured Leptospirales bacterium | reverse complement strand
AGAAGCCGGATTGCAGAGGATTATGAGATTTGGGGAATTTGCATGTATTTTGTAATGAACTGCGTTCATTTTAGTTTTTTGAATTTTTTTCAGGAAAGTGCAATTTTTTTCTGAACACTTTTATTAGATTCAGGGATTAACGGATTCTGTATATATAAAACTTTGTTTAACTTTTTTAATTATGTTGACGTTTTAAGAGTTGTTTATATAAAAAGTTCTTGTAAAGACGGATTTGCTTTATTTATTTTTTAATTAATGAGTATGTTTCTTCGTCAGTTGATTTTTCGTGAATATCTGCTTATATAATCTTTATCCCCTCATACGGGCTTTATTGCGTGTATTTTATGTAATATCTTTATTAAATAATAATATTATAAAATTATTTGCGTGGGAATTGACATGAATATAAAATCGGACAATAAGAGTATTTTTTTTCCTATAAGTTTAAAATTAATAATCATTATTTCCCTTATTCTCGCTTTCTCTCTTACCGGTCTTACATATATTGCCACTTATTATTTCCAGCGGGATTCGATCCGCAGGATACAGGAGGTTACGAGCGATAAATCGCAGGTTATTGCCCGTACTGTAAAAACGGAGATCAATAATATAATTGATAAAGCATATTTAATCACTGATTCGTTCAATTATGGGAGCTGGAAATACGGCCGTAAAAAAAGAGTATCTTCACTTGCCGGAGGACAGACAGATTATCCGGGATCGGAATTTTCCCAAAACCGGATGTTTGCGCGTGAGAAAGGTATTATATATGTTGCTGTAGCAGTTAAAAAAGGTAATTCCCTGTCTGTCAGAGCGGATATTAAAAACAGTACGGTAATGCGGAATCCTGATGAAGCCACGGATTTCAGAGCGATAATAAAGAAGGATGCTGCTTTATTTGAAAAATCATTTAGCGGCACTACGGAGATACACAATTCATCTTCCGCATTCGGGAGTCCTGTGCTGTGTCTCAGTATCCCGCGTAAGACGTCTTTACAAGGCTATTCCCCGGAAATAATAATTGTGTATTTTTCCATGGATATGTTTATTGAAGCGGTTCAGTCTTTCAGCGAATACCGTACTTTCATTGTTAACAGAAGCGGCGAACTTATAGCTCATCCTGATACTGAATTGATGCTCAGCAATATCGATTTTTCAGGAAGTGAAATTGTTCAGGCAATGCTGAAAAGCCCTGTGGATAACGGCCAGACTACATATACTGATGAAAAGGGAGTACTTCATCTGGGATCCTTCAGCAAGACTGAGACTGCAGGCGTGGGTGTAATAACCACCGTTAACAGGGATGTCGCCCTGGAAGCTGTATATAATCTCAGAAGAAGGAATGTATTTATTACCATAATTGTTTTAATGCTTGCTGTTATAATTGTTTATGTATTCGCAAAGACACTTACCGGGCCTTTAAAGAGGCTTGTTTCCGCTTCAATGGAGATAAAAGAAGGCAAATACAACCTTTCGCTCCGGCCTTCTTCGCATGACGAGATAGGGAAGCTTACGGAGTCTTTCCTTGAAATGGGCAAAGGTCTTGAAGAGCGTGAGAAAATGAAGGAAGCGTTCGGGAAGTTCGTGAACAAGGAGATCGCAGAGCAGGCAATGAAAGGAAATCTCAAGCTTGGAGGCGAACGGAAAAACGCGGCAATATTTTTCTCGGATATCAGGTCTTTTACAGCTATTTCGGAAAAACTGCTGCCGGAGGAAGTGGTTGAGTTTCTTAACGAATACATGACTGCTATGGTCGACTGCGTTAACAAGACATTCGGTGTGGTTGATAAGTTCATTGGCGACGCGGTCATGGCTGTGTGGGGTACGCCGGTCTCTCACGGTAATGACACGGAAAACGCGGTCAACGGCGCTTTGATGATGAGAAAGGCTTTGATGAAATTTAACGAGGGCAGGGGAGGCGATAAAAAGCCTGTTATAAAGATCGGCTGCGGTATCAATACCGGGCCTGTGCTTGCAGGACAGATAGGTTCTCATGACAGAATGGAATACACCGTAATAGGAGATGCCGTAAATCTCGCGTCAAGAATAGAAGCACTGAATAAACCGTTCAGTACGGATATTCTTATTTCGGAAGCATCCTACGCGCAGGTAAAAGAAGTTTTCAATGTTGAACCCATGCGTAAAATAACGGTAAAGGGGAAAGCGGAGCCTCAGCAGATATACGCAGTAATAGGCCGGAAGGATGATCCTGAATATCCGGGGACACTTAAGGAGTTGCGCGATCTTCTGGGACTGGACCAGGTTGATATATCAAAAGTGGATATGAATGCTAAAGAGGAAAAGTATGAAATCAGCAGTTAAGAAGGATATCCTTTTTATAGGGGTATGCCTTTTAATAATGATTTCGGCCGGAGTAATGTTATACGCGGATATGACCCGGGAAATTGACCGCGGCTCCACAAAGGTAATAGGTAAACTAACCTTAAAAAAGAGGATTGCCGAAAGAAAATTTACTTCACAGGTACTCTGGTCCGGTATTGACAACGATTCCCCGGTTTATAATTATGACACTATTCGAACTGATGAGGATTCGCTGGCAGTTGTTAATCTCAATGACGGTACTGAGGTTGAATTAAATCAGAATACACTTGTTGTGCTGTCTATGCGCGAAAAGTTCCTTGATATTTCACTTGAAAGCGGAGCCCTCGCAGCGAAAAAAGGATACTCCGGCTCAGAACAGAAGGATGAATCCGAAGTCAGAATATCCTCAGGTGATTCGGACGTGAGTATAGCTGACGGGGAACTGCTTGTGACCCGGGACAGGGAAGAAGGGATTAAGGTGGATGTGACTTCAGGCTCTGCATCTGTCAAAGTCGGCGACAGGGAGACAGTTGTATCGGAGAATCAGGCTGTTGAAATAGGGGCGGATGGAAGTATTGAACGCAAAGAAGCGATCTATAAGACCGTAAGCCCTTTGAACTCATCAATATTTATTTTCACAGAAGAAAGGACGAACATTGAATTTTCATGGACAGGATCAGGGGTGAGGAGCGGATCCGCGGAGGTAATAATTTCAACCGATCCTTTAATGCAGAAGAAGGTCAGGCGGTTTAAAGCGGATTCTGGCAGTTCATTGAAAGCAGACCTTGCTGCAGGGACTTATTTCTGGAGAATCGAAGCACCTGACGGTGAAAGCAATGTTTCCAGGTTTACTCTTTTGCGCGATAAAGCCGCGGCACAGGTTTTTCCGCGCGATAAAGAGTCCTTCCGGTACACAGGCGACAAGCCTATGATAAATTTTCAATGGGTCGGAGCGGATCACAGCGGGTCATATATTGTTGAAGTTTTCACTGATCCCGGACTTGATAAGAAGGAAGCTTCACTGGCTTCCAGTGGGACTTCTATTGCTTCAGATATGTTTTCCGAGGGGAAATATTACTGGCGCGTAAAAAACGTATACGGAGGCAATATCAGAAGCGGTGAGGTGGTAAGCGGGGTGCGCTCTTTTGAAGTCGTCAGATTGGCGACTGTACGGACTCCTGTTCCGGAAGATGGCACGGACGGTCAAGTTATGTCGCAGCTGGCTCTGGGTAGCGGTAAGGCATTTTTGAAATGGAGCCCGGCCTCCGGGGCTGATGAATATGTTATCGAGGTAAGCCGGGACAGCAATTTCACTGATATCGCGGCATCCCACAGAACCAGATATAATTATTATATACCCCCGGGGAGCCTTGGCAAAGGGAAGTATTACTGGCGTATTGCCGGACTGTCCGGGGATATGCAGTCGGCTTTTTCGGAAACCGGGAGATTTACTATTGAGCCGGCTGTTAAAATTGAAACTATTTCACCCCAGGATAAAACACGGATATATGCCGGTATGAAGGACATGACCTTTATATGGAAAGACCCTAACAATGGGAGTGCATATATGTTTGAAATTTCGGGTTCGGAGTCATTCTCGGATATTGTTGTAAGTGAGAGAACAACAGGCAGGCAGATTGAGCATAAGCTTCCGGACCCGGGCAATTATTTCTGGAGGGTATTTCTTATTGATAAAAGCGGGCAACATATTGCAACAAGCGATGTTTCCGGTTTTTCTGTGTACGGGAAAAGCCCTTCCCCGGTGATCATTCAGCCTGCGGCAGAGTCGATTCTCAATAAATATAGACAGGATAACATCAGTTTTACATGGAAACCGGACAAGGGTTCTTCCTATTACAGGCTGTCGATTTATTTTGATAAAGCAGGAAAAAAAGAGACTTTGTATAGCGGGATAGTAAACAGGCCTAAGTTCATTTTTGAGGATCTGCCCTCCATGAGGGAGACGGACTATACCTGGGAGGTAACAGGGCTTCAATATAAAGGGGATGAATATATTGCTGTCACTGATGTTTCCAGGGGGAGCTTTAGTGTGACGGCGGAAAAAAGTATTTCTGTGCCGAAAATCAGGTTACCTCGTGTTTTAATATTGCAGTAGTGATCGTTCGATTTTTGTGAAGATCTGTCGCCGCAAGTCTTCGTCGTGGCCGAAAGTCTTCGCTGCCCTCTCGCCAGCCAACGCTGGCGCAAACCCCCGGAGGGGGCAATAGTTGTGAAGGTTTAAACATAAAATGCCGGGTTTTTTTACAAGAAGGTGCCTCCTTTGGGGGTTCGCCATGAAACTCACGGCACGGGGTCTTAAAGGGCAAGTTTAAATTATTCAGCATGAGGCAACCCTAAGCAGAGAGGGGAATGAATGCCGTGCTGTATTACAGAACCAGAAGAGCAGAAAATTGATCAAGAAAAAATATCTGATTACGTTACTATTTTTATTGTCGCCGGTTTTTAATGCGCAGGCGCGTTCCTCAGAGCCTGTGATTGACTGGGACCGGGTTCCGGAAGCAGGCGGATATATAGTGGAGATAAAGAACCCCGGGGATAAAATTATTGTCAGTGAACGGACGGACAACAATTCTTTTAAGGTTGATCTGCCTCCTGGGAAATATTTTTTCAGGCTGTCTGTGCTGAATAAACAAGGTATTCGCGAGGTTGCTTCGAACTGGATGGAATTCAGGGTTTCGTTTAAACCTGAGATAAAAGAATTGTCGAACAATATCGTCAAAGGGGACGAAGAGTCAGTTATTATTATCCGCGGGAAGAATTTTATTCCCGGGAGCAGGGTTTATGCTGCAGGCCCATGGGGCAGGAAGGAACTGGCCTGCACAAGTATTACTGAAACGGAGATCCGCTGCGTGGTAAAGCCGGGTGCACGTGACAGGGGATTTTACAATATAGAGGTGGAGATTCCGGGAGTTGATGAGATTTTTACAGGTAATCAATCTTTTGAAATTATACCGGACAGAAAATTCCTTTTCAGCATTTCAGTTATGCCGGCTTTTTATATTCCTCTGGGTGTAATGGATGATCTTTTCAGGCCCGGATTCGGTTCTTATTTGAATTTCGGGCTTGCGGATTTGATATGGAGTAATTTCGAGGCAGGCATAAGCGCCGGTATTTTCAGTCTGCCCGGACGAAAGGATGTGTATACGGACAAGGCGCTTCATTCCACATTCAGACTTTACTCCGGGTATTATTTCAGGGTGAATAAATATTTTTCAGTGTTCCCTTACGCAGGGGCAGGAATCATATATACCAGATGCACTTATACAAATCCCAGGCTATTTGAATCTTCTTATGTTATTGACCCTGCCGCGAGTCTGGGAGTGTCGCTTGTGTTTACATATAATTATTTTATGCTGCCTGTGGGAGTGAATTCGTCTTTACTGTATGAAAAAAAAGGTATGGTCTATGACTGCTCGTTTTACGCGGGCATCGGTATGTTTTTATAGAGGGAAGGATTGTAAGACGGGGCGATGGACGAACCGTTAGCGGTTCTGAAACGGAGGGGATTCGCTCAGGGATTGGAAAGAAAGTTCAAGGTTTCAGGTTCCATGTTCCAGGGGCGATTTATTTCCGAAGCTTAAACGGAGGGGAGTTGGCCGGTATTAAAGGAATGGATAGAATGGGATAAATTTATTATGAAAAAACCGATATTTTTAATATACGCGGCTTTGATATGCGTAATAAGTCTTTCGTGTAATTACGGTTTTCACGATATGCTGAAGGACGCTAAAAAGCGCTGTAGCGCAGAGACTTTTCCGGGGGACGGGGCATGGCTCTCGGGCACAGTGGACTATATAAACAGCGAGCTGAGGGTTGTTTTCGACGACTCAATGTCTCCGGAAACTCTTAATGTTTCAGGGTCAATGGCTTCGGAGTCGGCATGGGTATGGACTGAAACATATTCCGCGAATGATACTCTTGTAATTACACCTTCTGTGAACAGAACGAACGGGAGCGGGGCTACAATTATAATTGAGGGTAATTCAGTATTGGGACGGCCGGGCAGAATAACACGGACTTATAATATAGCGACTTCGGTCTATTATGTTAAGGCAGGAGCTGCAGGAGCACTTACGGGTACGAGGGAGGACCCGATGGATGTAATCCAGAACGCGGTTGATGCTTCAGCACTTGCTGGCACGCCGGGAGTTGTGCTTGTGGCAGAGTGTGTTTTCACGTGCGGCGGCGCGCCTCCGGGAGGGCCTGATTATGATTTTATTGCTGACATGGCAGAGGGGGTATCTCTTTACGGCGGTTATTCCGCATCGGACTGGGATGTAAGAGATTCTAAAGTATATATTACATCACTGAGGGATACAAGAGTGTCGAGTGGTCTTAACGGCTATGCACATAATATGGATAATCCTTATCGAGTGATTAATTATACGGCGGGAATAACTCAGTCCACAATACTGGACGGTTTTGAAATATGGGCAGCTCCCATTACCGGAGGTCC
>CAZVYR010000223.1:0-6836 GCA_964631555.1 uncultured Leptospirales bacterium | reverse complement strand
TGTCTTGCTTCTTCCTGTCTTATAAGCTCATAGATTTGCGGATCGTATTTTTCAAGTGCTGAAATCATTTTTTATTACTCCGGTAAAATATCCTGTTACTCCCTCAGCTGCGATCCGGTTCAAAACCTGGATTTACAAGTATATCGGGAAGCCATCAGGGAATATTATAAATATATCATTAACCATGATTCAAATCAGTCTAGGTTTCAGGAATACGACCCGGACTTTCAAGCACTTTTTTAACCAGGTAATATAATATTTAATTATGATTCACCTTTCAATCCGTATTCGTCCAGTATCCTGTATAATTCCCAGAGGGAGAAGAAAAGAGTGAGGAGCACGGGACCTATTATAATTCCCGGCAGGTTGAATGCCTGAATACTTCCTATTAACAGGAAAAAGAAAATAAGAGGATGAAAATTCAATTTTTTCCCGAAAAGTCTGGGTTTCAGTAAATTCTCGAGCACAAGGTATCCTAAAAGACACCAAAGGCCGAGAATCACAGCGCTAATAATTGATCCTTTTGTGATAAGAGAAAGAACTGCCGGTAACCAGATCAGGGTTGTGCCGATTACGGGTATCAATGACAAAACAGCCGTTATGCATGCCCACAGAAGCGGCATAGGAAGGCCAAAAAATGCAAATCCGATTCCAAGGATCAGCCCCTGTAATATCATGATAAATAAATTACCTGCGAGCAAAATTTTAATTACAGAGTTAAGCCTTGAAACAATATCCTTTTCAATATCGTCTGGGAAGGGCATATTTTTATAAAATTTTTCAGCAAGCCTGTCACCGTCTTTGAAAAGGAAAAAGAGAATCAACAGCATAAAAAATATATTTGTTATAAACTTTAATGAAAAACTCAAAATCCCCGTAAGATTTGAGAATATACTCAGGGAAGTTCTGCTCAATACACCGAATATCTGCTGTAATATTTCGGTCTCTGTTATACCGGTATACGAAAAAACTTTTTTCAGAATCGTGCTTTCCTTTAAAAACGCATGAAATACTCCGGTTTTGTATTGCTGCTGCAAATAAATATAGAACTCATAAGCCTGATCAGCAAGAGTAATAAGGATGAAAAATAAAGGGATAAGCAGAAGAATTATAATTGAAATTATGATTAATGATGAACATATCCATTTGATCTTAATATATTTAACGAGGCAATTATAAACAGATTTTAAAACTACGTACAGGACAAGTGAGAAAAGGAAAGGCCAGAAAAAATACCTGTAAATATAAATTATAAGTATAAAAACGACGCTTAGTAATATATAAAAAAGGTAAAGCAGCTTTTTGCTTGCTGTAAGTTTGGAATACGATTCTCTTTTTTCTATCATTTTATCAATATAATCGGCACAGGCAAAATGCCCGTGCCGATTATTTCAGCAGGATTCTGATCATCATTTCGTCAGATAGCGGGATAAATCAGACGCAATCTTGTTTATTGCATGATCCATATAAAGATCATCTGATATTTTTTGTCTGATCTCTTCAATTTTTGAAGATCTGCGTTTAAGTTTTTTCTGTTTTATCTCACGCTCATCCATGTTCATGAGATCGTTCTTAATCATAAGTCTCTCCAGAGGCCATATCAGTTCCTCCTTGAACATAAGTTCTGGCCTTTTTATTAATTCGGTTAATACAGGCTGGTTCTTTAAAATTCTTTTCAGTATACTTAAAAAATATGGATTTAAATATTAACACCTTAATAAGAAAATCCTTCCCCTCCGTTCCAAATGCGTATACAAAAGCATATATATTTATCTTTTGTTAAATAAAATAAAATCTATAATAGCCGATTTTTTTAATAAAAAGTACGCACTATATAAAGTCGAAATCATAGCCCCCAGCATATAACTCACTCCGGGAATAGCTATATCCCATATAATAAAAACAGCAGTAAACAATGCATTGAAAGAAAAATAAATAATAGTAGAAGTAAGAGCTTCCCGTCTAAGCTCCAGATAAAATAAATAAATTTGAAGAGTGAATGACATAACATGGAACAATACAGCAATCAATAATATATATATAATATTAATATCAATAGAAGAATAATCCATAAAAGCCAAAAATGGCTTTATATTTAAAATTAGTCCAATTGTCCACACAACCTGGAAAAGAACTAACTGGCTTATCCCGTTTTTAAGACTTCTCAGCATTCTGTTCTTATTTTTTATAATGTCAAATAATGTATCCTCATGAATATTTTTCATGAATTTAATATATTCCCTGTGAAATCCCGGCTCCGACACAACTAAAAAAAACACCAGTGCAGGTATCATCGTTAAAAACGCAAGGTATACTGGTATATCATAGCTGACATAATAGTAATATAGGGTGCCTTTTATATTGCTGCCATACGCGAACCAGTACATGATCTTATCCGACCATATACCCAGGTTGAAAAACATACCGATAAAAAAAAGATATTTATAATTTTTAAAATATGAAAAAAACTCCCAATTTACTTTTAAACTTTTAATCGGATAGGATTTCTGAGCAATAAAAATTAAAAGTAATACTATAACAAGCTGGCCAAGACTATAACCAAGCAAAGCCCCGCCGACACCATACAACCTTCCTAAATAATATACACCGGCTATACTTATTATCACTCCGAATAAATATGAAAAGGAAATCTTGTTATATTCCTTTAGAAGTCCTATATAAATCATCAAAAGCCAGGTCAGGTTTAATACAATAAATAAAAGATACAGTGAAAATTTATAAAGGCCAGAATTTTCAAGTGAAGAATAATCATTAAATAAAATAAAAACAAAAGAAATAACCACGGAAAATATTATTACAATATAAATAACAGTTACAAGCGCACCAGGGATAGCTTCATCGTTTTCAATATACATCATGTCTGCAATATATCTTGAAAATATATTTTGAATACCTCCAAAAATAATCAAAGAAAAAGCATACAGATAAACAATTGTCACAGTAAAAAGTACAGGATCTTCGGAGATAGCAATATACGCGTACTTCTGAATAAAATAAATACTCAGGACAGATAGTATCCAGGTTCCTGCTACTATTACTGAGCCTAAAAAAAGCACTTTTAATATTGATCCGACCGTGCCTTTTTGAAGTATTTTATACAGCTCAAAGCCTATGCCTGCCATTAATTATCCATTATATATTTATTATAAAGATCATCATAAGTCTGAATTAAATCTTTTTTATTATAAAATTTTATAGCTTTCTCCTTATTTTTGTTTATTAATTTCATCCTATATTCTTTATCATTATAAATCCTAAGAATACCGGACGCGATCTTTTCAGAATCTTTCGGATCAGCTAATAAATTTTCATCAAAATCAAGCATCTCAGGTACATTCCCGACACGGGTTGAAATCACAGGAATTCCTGCAAGATATGCCTCAATAATAACAAGAGGCTGTGCTTCCCTGATGCTGGTCAGTACCATAACATCCAGGAAGGAATAATACTCGCGCACATCTACCTTCCCGGTGAAAATCATTTGGTCTTCAAGCTTAAAATTTTCAACAAGCTGGATGCATTCCCTATAATAATTTTTATCCTCATCCTGCGGGCCAATAATATAAAATTTAATGTTCTTAATATTCTCAGCTGCAATTTTACATGCAATTATAAATGCTTTAACATCCTTTATCGGAACAACTCTCCCAACGAATCCTACGGAAAAATCCGTACGAGTCTCTTTCTTCAGATCAAGGAAACGCTCAACTTCAAGTCCATTCGGAATAACCGCAGTCTTTCCCTTGTCAGCTCCCTGTGATATTTGAATATTTCTGTTATATTCAAACAGGGAAATAGTTAAATCTGCATAATCGTAAGTAATCTTGCTTAGATCATTAAAAATATTTATCCATAGATCACGCTGATATCCCTTGACCCACTTGGCCCGTTTTATATCGATCTCTCTCTCTTTATTATACAAACCATGTTCAGTAAGAATAACAGGCTTGTTATATTTTATTTTCGCTAACGCTGCAACCAAGCCCGCATATCCCGTGGAAATCGTATGATATAGATCAGCCTCAGGAATATCCCACGTAAGAATCTTAAGCATATACTCATGCGAAGAAAGCCATGACCAGTAATAATCAGAAAAAGGATAAAGAGGATTATGTAAACTACCAAACTCACATGCCATATCCCAGGATTCCAGTCTACCTAGAATATTAGTATAAGTGTACTTGCTTTCCTGCATCACTTTAACAATTCTATGCAGGCCTGAGAAATCTCTTTGCTCCATTATTTCATTATGAAATTTTCGGATTAAATCAAAGTAATCTTTCTTAATTATTTTCTTTTTCTTGGATACCTTATCTGTAAGAATCCTGTTTACAAGAAAGACCACATTCGAAGGAAATTTATATTTTATCTCATTATCATTATCTGCAGTAATGGCCAAAACAATAAAATTGAAATTCTCTAATCCTGAGATCATATCCTGAATCCAGGATGAAACTCCTCCTGTAATATAAGGATATGATCCTTCGGCAATAAGACAAATCGTCTTTTTATCCGGATCAGGATTATTTAAATATTTAGCGTCCATTGATATATAATCAGGTTTGATATCTCATCTAACTGCATTGACCTTTTTGCAGCAAGATTAGCAAGAGTAATGACGTTTTGGTAGTCCCTGTTTTTATAATAACATTCGGCCAGTTTCATAAGAACATTTCTGTCATTACTGTTTTCTGAAAATAAATAAGTGAAAACCTTAATTGCTTTATCGTTTTCCCCTAATAGAATATATACATCACCGATTAATCTTAAAATACGCTTATTATTTTGTTTCAAATTATCCGCTGTTTTAAGAGCAGAAAGAGCTTCTTTTAAATAAAATAACTGAATTAATTTCTGACCATGAAGAAGTTTCGCAAACTCTATAAAAAGCAGACCCAGGATAAAATATAGAATATAATCTTTCTCCTTCTTATCTGTAATCTTTTGCTTAACACGTTGAATCTTTTCAATAAAAGTATTTTCAATTGTATTTAATCCTTCTGCTGCATATAAAGCAATTTCAGGATTTGGATCTTTTATCAAATTCCGAAGAATCATAACTGAATGCAGGTTTGGATTAGCCGTTAGTTTCTGCTGAGATAAAAGTCTGGCAATTTCATCAATATCCTGGGCCTCATCCGCAAGCGGTCTTAGAGAAGTCGCCATTTCAATGAAAGATTCTATACCAATAATTCCTTCTGTATATGCTTTCCGAAGGCCTCTTTGGGTTACAGGGATATATTTTTTTGACTTTTCTACACTGCGGTAAAAATCAAAAGGATTCTTATAAAGAAAAATTATATCAGGATCTAATTCTTTATTGTTTTCCTCTAATTCATCATGTTCATCATGCATATCCTCAAGAACACTTTCATTTTGTATAAATACATCAAATATTTTATGACGTAATTTCATAATAAAATTATTATCGATAATCCTTATTATAATATAGGCTTCGATTCTAATGGAGAATTAAATTCTTAAAAAATATTATTTAATTCTGAACAAGCTCTTAAAAAAGTAATATAACATGAAAATCGAAATAAATATAAAAAATTATTTTATATCTTTTGCATCTCTAAAAGATTTTCAGCAAGTATCAAAAGATCCTCTTCTGATTTTAAATTTGAACGCATACTGCTATAGCCTAATATAACTTCAGGCTGAACCATGTTTTCATTAAGTTTAAATTCAGTTTTATTGATGTCCTCAATAAAACTTAAACAAAGCATTGCCGTTCCGTCATAATCCATATTCGGAAGAAGTACTATAAACTGATATTTCCCTTTGTATTGAAAAAACATCACATCTTTCTTGGACTCCAACTTTACGACCTGTATTAAATCCCTCAATATTGTAAGCACCTCATCTTCCGTATAATTCATCAACAACTCTCTGCTATTAATCACTTCAAAAATAATTACGGATAATTTTGTATTCTCCAATGAAGCCTTGGTATATTCTTCCTTGAGAGTAGAGAACATCTCGTCTAAAGATGGCAACCCAGTAACTGAATCAATCTCACCTTTTCTGCTAATCTCGTCAAACCTTATGGCATTGTTAATAATTGGAGCACAAAGATCAGAAATCATCAGAATCAATTGCTCAGAATAAAGATTATACTTAACAAATGGCATTTCTTCAATGTTAATAATACCCCATACATGATTCTCAATATTGATAGGAACAGTTATAATATTTTGTTTATTGTCAATCTGCAGCAAGTTATTGTATTTCTGTAACATTTTAACTGAGAATATCTCATTATTCCTCGCAACCCATCCAATAATTGTATTTGTATCGGATATTTTACGATCAGCTATAATAGCTTCATCCCAGTTATAAGACGAAATAAGCTGAAGAATGCGTTCATCACGTAAATATTTCCATAAAGAACATTTAACAGCCCCGGAAAATTTTACTACAGCACTAAGTATATTAGGATATATTTTTTCAAGGTCCAAAGAATTTAAAGAAACCATTGTTGAATATAAAGAAATCAAAGAATTCTGCTGACCCAGAATCCTATCCTGATATTCTTCATTAACAAGGGATATTGCCTTTAATTCATAGTCAAGCTTGATGCCCTTCTTGTTTAATTCTTCAATCTTAATCTTATGTTTTCGAATTATTACTCCGAGAGAATCTCTTATCTCACCCAGTATAATTGAAAATATAAAAGACATAAATATAAACTGCATAACAGCATTATATCGATCATTTGAAGAATAAATATTCATTATTCTATCAATTATAGGTAAATTATAATTAATTAGAATAGAATTAATAATTATTAAACTAGCAGAAATAATAAA
>CAZVYR010000222.1:0-6862 GCA_964631555.1 uncultured Leptospirales bacterium | reverse complement strand
TTTATGAGGCAGCATCAAAAGCAAGAGTGCTTCAGAAAGATGATATTGAACCTATAAAAGACGAACTTTCAAAAATAAAGCCGTGGAAAGCTGTTTTCAATAAAGAATATGTAAAGAGACTGGACGGGGTTTGGGTCAAGAAGGCCCCGACTTACTGGGATCTTGTCCAGATGCTTAAGGACGATATATTAAAATTCAAAGAAGAGAAGAATCTTTCCCGCATGGTTATGGTATGGTGCGGAAGCACTGAGATATTTCAACAGGTAATACCCGGGGTACATGATTCCATTGAGAACTTTGAAAAAGCTTTAAAAGAAAGCCATCCCAAGATAGCGCCCAGCATGATGTATGCATATGCTGCACTTTCTCTCGGCATTCCCTATGCCAATGGCGCTCCTAATTTATGCAATGATATACCGGCACTCTGGGAGCTGGCAGAGAAGAATAAAGTTCCTATGTGCGGCAAGGATTTTAAGACCGGACAGACACTGATGAAGACGATCTTATCTCCGGGTTTAAAGGCAAGGATGCTGGGTGTCAAAGGCTGGTATTCGACAAATATTTTAGGTAACAGGGATGGAGAGGTTCTTGATGATCCGGAATCTTTTAAAACAAAGGAAGTAAGCAAATTGTCCGTACTGGACAGAATATTTCAGCCCGAAATTTATCCTGAATTGTATGAGGATTTTTATCACAAGGTCACTATTAATTATTATCCGCCAAGAGGAGATAATAAGGAAGGCTGGGATAATATAGATATTTTCGGATGGTTAGGGTACCCGATGCAGATCAAGATAGATTTTCTTTGCAGGGATTCCATACTGGCTGCACCGATTGTACTTGATCTGGCTCTGTTTCTCGATCTCGCGAAAAGGGCCTCGTTATACAGTAACCAGGAATGGCTTTCGTTTTACTGGAAAAGCCCGATGTATGAACCAGGCCAGCAGCCCATCCATGACCTGTTTGTTCAGCTTATGAAATTAAAAAACACGTTGCGCTGGCTTATGGACGAGCCCCCGGTAACTTTTCTGGGTGCTGAGTCGTATGATTAGGCTGAATTGTTGATAAAGATTTAATAGAAGGGATAATCAAACCGGAGTATCCCTTTTTTGTTATATATCAATATATATTTATTATATCTCGATATAATTGCTTTCTTTTTCAGTGTATTGCCGGACTTTCGTTATTTTAAATTTGTAAAAATCAGGATATTCGGTTTCTGTGAGACTGAGTGCAATATCGTCGATCCTGACTGAGTTTTCGCTGCCGACGGATAACCTGATCATCGTCTTCTCTGTGTCTTTATCTGTAGTTGAGTTTTCTTTATGCACATTATATTCCAGGACAGCTTTATCAAACGGAACAATTCTTTCACCGTTTTTTGTTTTTTTGATAATATTCTTTTGATGCTCCAGGTTGTATTTTAACTTATCCATTAAAGTACGGTCCTTTATTTCGATCTCGAAATCAGCAGCGCGTGTTATGCTCATTACGGATTCTTTATTATCCAGGTATGCGGCGCTCAGGGCTTCGATCCCTTCAGGGAGGTTTGGGCTCAGGTTTTTTATAAGAGCATCGATATCCGTATCTTCATATATTTCTATATCACAAAATTCACATACGCTTTCAATGCCGACAGGCAAGGGGAAACCCATTGATATTCTTTCCCTTTTATTGAAGCCCTGTGTGAAGGATAAGGGTGCATCGATAAGCCTGAGGCCTCTTATTATTATAGCAATAAAATCAAGATGTGATATATATTTTGCAAAACCTGTTTTTGATAATTTTATCCTGACACGTTTATTAACATTGTATTTTCTTTGAAATCTATTCATTGATTCCGATATCGCGGACCTGTCGAGTATGTCTTCATATGGCGTCTCTTTTATTTTTCCGGCTTCACTGTTCATCCTGTTCCTCTGCAGGTTGATGATCCTTTCATACCCGGTTGAAATGAATTGCCAGGGCAGCGGTTTATCTATGTCTTTAGCATTTAAATATTCATGCCAGGCTGGTATAGAAGCAAGGTTCTTTTCCCATATATTAAAATTGAAATTCTCTTTCCATGAGTCAAGCCTGCACCCGTCCATATAAGAATTATAAATGACTTGGCTTAATCTGGCATCGCCTCTTGCCATTACACCTTCAAGTAATGAGGCATTAACATCGTGAGCTTTGATGGATATTTGTCTTGGAAGACTTTTCTTGATCTTTACTATGGTATTTAAAAAATATTCAGGGCTCATTTGCTTTTCCCACTGGAACGGGGTATGGGGTTTGGGTACAAATGGAGATAAGGTTACATTCAAGTCACGTCTTTTACCGCCGATATTGTGTATCTGCCTGAGCAGTGTGATAATTGATTCAGCTTCGTCGTGTTCCTCGCATCCGGGAAGTCCGATCATAAAATACAGCTTTAAACGGTTCCAGCCTTTGCTGAAGACATGTTCCGCAATGGAAAGCATGTCTTCGATATTAAGATTTTTGTTTGCATTGTTCCTGATTTCCTCACATCCGGATTCCACAGCGAATGTAAGGGATGTTTTCCGCAAATCCGATATTTGTTCAATGACTGGCAATGTTCGTTTATCTACTTTCAGGGATGGAAGAGATATGGATATCCCCCTGTTTATTAATTCAGGGAGTATCTGGTTGAGCAGTTTGACCAGGTGCCTGTAGTCGCTTATTGACAGGGAAGAGAGGGTGATCTCGTTGTAATGAGCGTTCTTTACAAGGTTGAAGACCTGGTCTTTCAGATTATCGGGATCGAGATGCCTGTAGGGTAAATCGTAGTATCCAGCATGGCAGAAATTACACAGGTTTTTACATCCCCTTGTTACTTCTATGACCAGCCTTTCCTGTGTGATCTTCATGTTCGGGATAACAGGGTGTAATGGACTGTGAAGTCCCCCGGTTTTAATGACTCTTTTCTTTATTATTTTTTGGGGAGTAATATTGGTATTGATATCATTACTTGAGACGTGTTTTTCGCCGGGGGGATTATCCTGAAAAGATGGGCTGCCAGGAAAGGCGGTTTTTCCAGGAATGAATATTCCGTTTATATTATAAAGAAGGTCTATGGTTTTCTTTCTGGTTAGCGATTCCTGTTTTGATATTTTGAAAATATTTAATATATCAACCAGGCCTTCTTCGCCGTCTCCTATAAAAAACGCGTCTATGAAATCAGTCAGAGGAAGGGGATTGGACACGGATTCTCCGCCTGCGATTATTATGGGATGAGATTCGGATCTATTCTTGCTGTAAACCGGTATTTGTCCAAGATCCAGGATCTGCAAGATATTTGTGTACAATAGTTCATACGCGACATTGAAACCTATGAGGTCCAGTTCGTATAATGGAGTGTATGTTTCCAGGGTATATAAGGGGATGTTCATCTTCCTGATTTTATTTTCAAAGTCTTCTGGAACCGCGAAGACGCGTTCACAGGAAACATCGTTTATGCTGTTGGCGATATTGTATAATATTCTTAAGCCGTTATTGGACATTCCAAGTTCATATAAATCCGGATAGGAAACAGCCATTTTGATCAATGGGAGGTCTTTTTTAACCTGGTTTAGCTCGCAGCCGATATATCTTGCAGGCTTTCTGAGATCAAATACAAGCTGATTGACTATGTTTTTATCTAGTTTTGTCATTATTTAACATTTGAAATTACTGAACAAAATGAATCAAGCAGATAATTATAGATATTGTATTTCTGTATAACCGCCGGGCCGGATTTTGTGTCTGCACAATGAGATGCGTGTTTCCGATATTATATATATGGATTATGTTTATCCTTATGAAGATGATTATATTAACGTTCTGAAGTATCTATTTTATTCGGTTCATGGTTCCTGCTCTCATGGGTATTCGATTGCTATAGATGTTTTTATATACGGCTTTAAAACGGATGGGAAGCGAAGCTGAAGCGAATTTGAAACGGAGGGGAAGGAATCGAAACAGGCGGGAAAAGAGCAGACTATGTCGAAAGTAGCAAGTATATTAAAGGTTTTAAAATTTGCTTAGCAATAAGTGCGGATATGGACGGGATAGTTTGCTGACTCCTTGCTGTTTAAAATAAATTTATGATCCGGAATTTAATTAACATAATCATTGAGCACATTAAGTGTTCAGAAAGTATGTTGACAAGCTTGTATTAATATGTAAATATTATTATGTAAATTGCGATAGGGCATTATTTTAAGGAAGATGTAATCTTTTATTTAGTTGTGCGGATAATGATGTATTGCTGGGTGCTGCGTGATGCGGTATGATAGGAAACAAAATATGATGCAGACCTAGCAATGCGGCAGAGACAGGAGCTTGCTCCGGAAAGTTATACTTATTATATAATTAAATATTCTTAGATAATTTCAGGGTATTGCTATGACGATTTCAAAGGCGGAGAGAGTCGCGTTTAATAACTATGTTAAAGAGTATCAGGAGAAAATCGATCAAGCCAGGTCAAATATAAAAGAATTAGCCGCTAAAACAAAGTCAATGCCGTCAATAAAAGGATATTTGAATCTTGATGCCATACTCGAATACGTGAAGATAATTAAATTATATATAAAAATGAACGATATATCCCTTGATATGCTTGACCAAAAGAACGAGACATACCTGAATAATGCGAGAAAAGAGGTCTATAAAGTACTTCAGCTTGGTGAAGAGATCGTAGGCAACGATATTGACAGGTCGCTTAAAGAAAATGATGAGTATTTGAAGAATATTGATAAGATCAATCCTGACCAGATATTAAATATAATTTTATTGATACAGGATATGATTTCGATGCTTATTACAAGAATGGGAGAGGGATCGAAGTGGAAGTGGTCATTTGTCGATATTCAGGGTAGGCTGGCTGTAGTAATAAAGAATTTTGTCAGTTTTTCAGATATTCAAAAATACAGGGATCCAAGGACTGAATTTTTCAAAGAAAGACAGGATTTGTTGAAGTTATGTAAAAGTAATTTAAGTCTGACAGCGCAACAGTTCCGGACAAGGTATGAAGTTTCCACGAAAGTACCTGCTGATATTCTGAAGTCTATAGAATTATTGTCCGCACTGAGAAAGATCAACGCTCTGATGGGTGAATCCGAAGAGGCAACAAAATTAAAGAATACGATTGACGCATTAAGAGAGAGAATGGAAGCTGATGAAAAAAAGAAGGATTCTAAAAAGAAAAAAAAGAAAAAAAAATAAAGATTTATGTTAGAAACTATACAAAAAATCTTTTTTGGCTTGACAAGGATTTTTTTTTGGATTATTTTATTAGCACTCAGGCATATCGAGTGCTAATAAAATATATTTTCTTTCAGATGTAATACAATGAAAAAAGATAATATACAAGAAAAAATTCTAAATCAAAGAGAGTCGTCGGTTTTAAAAGCACTTGTTTATGAATATATTATTTCAGGAAAACCGATCGGATCGAGATCTTTTGTAATTAAATATTCATTTTCGATTTCTCCTGCTACTATGAGAAATATAATGTATGATCTCGAAAAAATGGGATATCTAACACAACCCCATACATCTGCAGGAAGACTTCCTACCGATAAAGGTTACAGGTTTTATGTGGATTCGTTGCTGGATTCATATGAATTCTCAATGAATAATAAGACGAATTTAACGGAAGAAACCTTAAAACGGGAATTGCAGGTAGACCAGATCTTTTCTTCATTAACTAAAATGTTATCCGGGATTTCGAAATATGCGGGTGTTGTGCTTACACCTATACCTGATTATTCGATTGTAAAACATATTGAACTGGTACCTCTGGGCGAAAACACGATTTTATTTATTCTGGTTACAAGAATGGGCGTGGTTCTTAATCAAAAAATTACTATTTCGTCCGGTTTCAGTCATGATGACTTGCATATTTATTCGAAATATTTAACTAGTGAGCTTTGCGGTTTTTCCCTATATGATATCAAGGAAAGCGTTTTTGACAATTTGCGCCTGAATAAAATGATAAATTCAAGTGATGAAATAGCATTGGATATAGCGGAACTTGCGCTTTCAAAGAATGAGAATGCACAGTTATATATAGACGGTATTGAGAATCTTTTAAACATTCCGGATATGATTGAATCAGCCAGGATGGAGACTTTGTTGCATCTTATGAAGAAAAAGGATATATTAAAATTGATAATGGAAAAGAATATTAGTTTCGATGGTGTTAATACATACATTGGGGCAGAGATCAAGGGAGAGGATATAACCGGGTGCAGTCTTGTATCCGCTTCTTATAAAATCGGAAGTGTGAATGTGGGATCCTTGGGCATACTTGGTCCTACGAGAATGGACTATGAGAAAGTTGTACCTCTGGTAGATTATACAGGGAGGATGGTATCTGATTTATTAACGAAAATGGCGAATTAAGGATACCTTTTTAAGGTAATAAGTTGTATTTATATGAAGCATTTTTTAAAGTATTATTTTTATCCTCATAAACGCAGGAACTGAAAAGATAATAATTTAATTGTAGCAGCGATTATAAAAATAACAATAAATGCAATGCACATTTTTATTTTATTGTTAAACTTTGATTTTAATTGATGTGTTTATTTATCAGTTAAATCTGTTAAATTTTTTTAATTAGCTGCTGAATAATCCTTTACGATGATAATAAAAGATTAACGGGTGGTGCTATGATCAAGAACAATAACAATACTTTTAATGAACCTGAAGCGAAAGAGGGGCAGGAGAGCAGTGTAAACAACGAGAATGAATCCGCAAAGTCCGGGATGGACACTTCTGTCAGTGAAAATGGTGATAAGCTTCAGGAAGGGGATAGTACGGATAGTCAGGAATTATCCGGCAAATCAGAAATCGAGACAGAGCTGGAGAAGAA
>CAZVYR010000221.1:0-6864 GCA_964631555.1 uncultured Leptospirales bacterium | reverse complement strand
TGTCACATTTTCACAGAATCGGGTCAGCACCGTTTGTACTGTGACCCAGTCTTCTCTTTGCGCCATTCTGAGGTAATTATACTGACCTGTCTGTGCAATGGCCATGCACCTGGCTGCCATTTTCTTCCGGCGTAGGTCCTCAGGATAATACCCGAGCAGTTTCTCCCGGATCTTTGTAAACTGCCCGCCTCCGTCATAAAATACCTCTCCGTTTACTGCCATAGAAAGATTTTCCTCAGGCACAATCCGCCAGTGCTTGATCTCATCCGGCCCATCGGGGAACCCGATCAGTTGCCTGTAGAAATCTCCGACAGTAATGACGTCTACAAATGCGCCGTATTCCGATCGTTCTCTTTTAAACTCAGGTGAACTGTTTTTAAAAAGATATTTCTTAAATGCCGCAACATCCGGGATCATCTCTTTGTCACTTTCATAAAGCCAGATAAAAAAATCAACTCCCCAGTCATGATCATGAGATATCTCGTCGTCATATCCGAAGCACTCAGAGCCGTTTCCAACAAGTCCGGCAGCCGCGCGTGACATAAGCTCCGGAAATTCCTTTTCCAGGGCAGTAAACGCAATCCTCTCAAAGTATTCCCTGGAAAGGTCCAGCGCCTTCATTTTGTCCCGCCTTTTCCCGATATGTGCAGGTCGTCCAGCATACTACGATAAGAGACACTCCTGCTGTCCTCAGGCCCCACAAGGCGCTCCATCAGACCAAGCGCGTTTGTCTGGTATTCGACGGCATTTTTAATATCACCCATCGCCTCAAACGCAACAGCCAAATTGTGCTGCGTGACAGAGTATTCGATATTCTCTCCGAAAAATCTGCGTGTCAGCTCCAAAGCTTTATCAAAATTTTCCACTGCGTCTTTATACCTGCCCTTACGGAAATATATCATCCCCATGGTGGAAAGCGCTGCTGCGTGATGAACGTTCTCCTGCTCCATAGAATCGTACATGGAAAGCGCCTCAGCAGCAAGGTTTGCCGCATTCTCTAAATCCCCAGTACGCAGCCGGATAGATGCCAGATTGTTAAGCGATGTAGCCACCTCATGTTCGGATGCATTCATATTTCTCATTATATTAAGCGCCTGGGACGCCATAGCGTCAGCCTTTTCTATTTCTCCCACTTCCTGGTAGGCAAGAGCAAGGTTGTTCAAAACACTGCCGTACTGATAGCTCTCTTTCTGCCCTGTGTCTTCAAGCAGCTTTTTAGCAGTTTGAAAAAGCGAAACAGCCTCTTCCACCCGTCCTGACAGGCGGCTTGTTCCTGCATAATTCAAAAGCACTGTCGCATATTGGGGTGTATTCTGCATACCTCCGCTTTTTAAAAGCTCGAGAGCCTTGCCAAAACAATCCGCCGACTCATCAAAACGACTGACTCCGCGATAAAACCCTGCAAGCTCGTTTAACGCAGAGGCTTTCATCATGTCATTTTCTGCGTCATCCAGTTCTTTTAAATATCCCTTTATATAATTTTCAATCTCCTCAAGGTCGCCTTTCCGAAAAAGTTCGTCAAGATGTTTAAAAAAATCGTTCATGTCATTACCTGAAAATCAAGATGACAGATACCAAATTATAATCGCGTGTTTTTTATTATATCTTTATTAGCGATTATAATCTGCTTCATATTATAACTTAAATGATAACCTGAAAATGTAAAGTCTCATTTCAATTAAAATCATTATTCCGTTTGCCATGTATAAAAATATAACTTTATCAGGATTGTATTTAATCTTATGAATTACTCCGCTTATATATCCAATAAAAATCACTATCAGAAAAATAATACTTTTCCCGGCGATTGTTCCGCTTGTCCATGTTTTTATTATTGAGACCGGCCATGAAGCCCCAAAGTATATCAGCATAATTATTTCAAAAATACTCATCTTATTATTATATTACATCCTATATAGTATCATTGCACAGTTGTGCCGGACTGCAAATAAGACCAATAGCTAAGCTGTCAGACAACCGGATGCTTCTTCAGAAATTGTGCAAGCGTCTCTCCCTGACGTCCGCAAAGGAGTGGTACTGTGTCGCTGACTATTGACACCTCACCGGTAGCTATCTGAAGATAATGGGAAATCCAGACTTCCAATTCATAATCTGTCAGACCGTTTCCGGTTAAAGTCCGGCGGCGCTCCTCCATTTCCTCCATACGGCTTGTTGTGCGCGTCAATCGTACCTCATGAGGGGTTTGAAGCTGATAAGTTATTTCCCTGCCTGTAGCTTCAGATAACTGTTCTGCTGTCTCTTCCATTGTTAGTGCCTCAGGACCGGTTACATCATAGGTACGGCCTTCATGGCCGTCCCCCATAAGAACATTTACTACCACATCAGCTACATCGTCCCGCGAGACCCATGATACACGCCCTATTCCTGCCGGTGCCCGGATAACATCGCTTCTGCTGATATGAAAGGGTACCTTGTCCAGGTAAAGGTTCTGCCGAAGAAAGGTAAAGCTAAGCCCTGTTGAGCGTATGAATTCTTCAGTATGAAAATGATCACGGGACAGGATAAAAGTCGCGTCCGGCGCTGCACTGACAAAAGAAAGATAAACGATCCTTTCTACACCAACCGCTGCAGCAGCAGATACTGCCGCCACATGCTGCTGTACGCGATCATAAGAAGGTACTGGAAGATTGTTCTCAACAGATCGTCTGATGATTCCCATCATGTCCTCTGCCGAAACGAGAAACAGAGTCTTTACTCCCTCAAGGCCTCTGCCCATTGCTATAGCGTCTGCATATGAACCGATTTGTTTGACTGTAGTATCCGGAAGCCTGGGTGCCCGCCCCGGATCACGCACGAGAAGCCGCTGGGCAACACCTCGTTCAGCCAGACGGACTGCAACCCTGCGCCCGATTTCTCCTGTTGCACCTGTTAATGCTATCATTTTTTATCTCTCGGAAATTATTTTTTGGTAATATATTATTTTTATAAACTTCTTGCGCCACTTTGCCACATTTAATATTTTAATAGCCTGTCCGATTCTTAATATATCAAAAACGGACATTTCCTGCAATATAGGCTGGAAGCATCTTTAAATTACTCCTGATGAATTTCCGGAATTTGTCAATTCGAAAAAGATCTATATAAAGGATTTTGAAAGGATGAAAGAATGGTTTTGGTAATTAATGAAATATCATTTCCAGGAGGACTGACTTATCTCTTCAGAGTAAGTATATTTTAAAATAACACATTTTACAGCCTTTGTTAGTTAGTTTAGGATTTGTCCCCGCCCTGCCGGCGGGGTGGGTTGCTGCTTAAATAATCTTTAATCAAATGGACAAATTATTCTTCGCTACCCCGGACCGGGATCAGCCCGCCTGGTCCGGAAAAAAATCCGGAGAATATGAATAAAATGTTCAGCCGGAACCAGTTCAGAAGGCTCTGGCTGCTCGTACTGAACATGCGCTATCCTTTGTTTGTACGTTCTGTGTGCCATTTACATTAAATTCCTGACTTACAGCATATTTAAAATGAGTGGGATCCAGAATATTTCCCTCTCCGATGAACTCCAGTATTCGTCATTACTAAAATCGCCTGCATTCTCTAATTTCAATTCCTCGTACATTTCATTTAGTTCATCTTTGGACAGCAGGAACCAGTCATTATATCCGCCAGTTATTAGAATAAGCATAACTCCGGCAGCTAACATCCGTTCTACTACGTATTGTTCAATTTTTTTAATAAATATCAGGAGATGGCTTGAAAAGTAAATCAGAGGCTGGTTTATTTTTAGAAATGAGGTTGAATTCGCTGGCTATTATAAAAAGTTCAATCCTGTTGCTGATGCCGAGTTTGGAATATATATGGAGACGGTGTGTTTCTACTGTCCTTATAGAGATTCCGAGTTTTTTACTTATCTCATCGTTCTGAAATCCGGATATAATAAGCTCAATTATTTCGAATTCCCTTTTCGATATTTTATACATGTTTTGGAATTTGGTTTTATCTTTATTCTCCATGGAAATTATCAGGAACCCCGAAAGATCATTGAATTTATCATATATTTTTGAAATATATGAATCTGTCATAATATTTTCATCTTCTTTCCTGAAAGTCAAACGGCAATTTATACTGTTATCTTTGGATTCCAACAAGTCATTGAATTTATTTTTCATTTCTTCCTTATCGGCAATGATCTTAAAAAAAGATATATTCTTGAATTTTTCCGAACTGTGATTTAGCAATTCCGTGCATTTATTGTTGACCATGAATATTTTAAAATCCGTGTACAGTATAATTAATATATCACTGATATTTGCGATAATTTCTTCAGTCCTTATTGATGCAGTCAGGTTTAAAAATCTGAACTTAAAAACTACATAATATATGGCGATCAGATAAATAACATAGCTGTCAGGGCCAAGCAGTGAAAATCTATAAATACCGAAAGCCGGAATAATATAAGCCGCAAACGCAGCCAATACGGTCGTTAGCAGATAAGAAGAGTTTATTATAACAGCCTGTCTTTTCTCCTTATTCTTCCCTGTTTTTCTCCGGAAGTTTTCAACCAGAAGTAAAGAAGTAAGTGAATAAAGTATGCAGTATATAAGTGTGAAATAAAAACCAAAATACCCGTATGCGGGAACAAATATCCACTGGCCGCGGTCAAAGACAAAATCCGTAAACAGGCTATGGCTGGCAAATGTTAAAATTACTATAACAGGTACAGGCAGATAAAGTACTGAATAATACAGCCGCTTTATTCTTATTTTTGTAAGTACTGCATTAAAATGCAAATTTACTGCGAAATATGAACTGAAAAAAAATGAAGAAATTTTATATAATAACTCGATTTGCTTTCTGTCTGCGGCAGTATTGCAGAGATTTGAGGACAGGATAAATCCTGACAAAGTCAGGCTCATGAGAAAAAAAAGTCGGTTCAACGGTTTTTTAAAATCCTGCAGTAAGACGAATATTGCGAGCGCTATACAACCCAGAGTTCCGAAATATGCTATTATCAAATATATGTTCATGAGTCAACAGGAAGTAAGTCACTAAAATTTTATATTAGAATCTAATCCAATCGAGATTAAGGGTTTAGATTTAGGCATTCGCAATTCACCTTTCTGGAATATTTCTTTATCAAGTAGTGGTATATCTGAATAATCAATTTCAGGATCAGACATTGAGTGCAGATTATCCCAATCTGTTTTTAATTTCTTTTTTATAAATTTTACTTTCATGTTTATTTGCCTTTCTTGCAGAAATAATTCGGACGATATCACCATCATCTTTTTCGACAAAGATTATAATAGCGATTAAAATCAAAATAAATCAAATTCAAGATCATTCATATCGGCCGAAAAAACCTAACGAGATTGTTGAAAAACCATATCCCTAAAATGTTAAACACTGGTGAAAAAATAATTTTTTTCAAATTATTTTTTTCCAGCAAATAAAAAGTGTATCCTGTACCGTCTTTAAAATTTTCCTATTTACATTCCCTTCTTTCGCCTGTGTTGCATCATAGCCCTCACCAAAGTTCACTATCTTTTCAATATTATGAACCGTACAGTAAGCCTGTCATTGTATGCAAATCTTGTGTCGTCCGCGTAATGTAAACCGATCCATCCTTTTCCATGACAATATATTGACAAATACTGGTTCTACTATTTTCCGATTATCTAATACTCAGATAACCTTCGGTACTACGATCAGCTATGACTGCCGAATACCCTTCTCTGGTTCTTTCGCTCTTCGCTATCCTTGCCATTTACACTCATCCTATCCCAGCTCCCCTACGTTTCCGAATCGTATTTCCTTCTCTCTGTTCCCATCGCCTTTTAAAAAAGGCGCTCTTTTCCCATACGGCACCGCATTTCGGACACTTCTTCTCCATCTGAGTAGTTTCTTCGACTTGGCTTGGCATGTCTGGCCTAGCAATGCCCTCGCCAATTTGCATTAGTACTTCCCGTGGGGACAATGATGTCGACCTTGTAGATTAAACAATCAGAGTGGAATAACGTGTTCTTTGCATAACAGCTGGCATAAGGCGCGGCGGCTTTTGACCGTCGCCCTTAATGCCCAGGTTATACCGCATAGAAATAAAACTCCCCGCAGTTGGTTAATATCGTGAATTATCCCAATAGCCTAAAAGCCCCATGCAGTCCTTTTATCACCATCTGCGTCCCAATTACGGCGAGGATTAGGCCCATCATACGCGTGATTACTCCCAATGCACTGGCTCCGATGTACGTAACGAATTTCTCTCCAAAGACAAAAAGTATATATGTGACGGCACAAAGAACAGCAAACATAGCGATAGTCACGACCATCTCCATAAGGCTATCACCTGCCGAGAAATTCATCGCAGTTGCGATAGTCCCCGGACCGGCGAGTATTGGCATCGCCAATGGAGAAACCGCAACACCGAGCGCCGCTTCACGGGATTTTTGCTTGTCAATTTCACTTGGATGTTGGACAATCGAAGGACCACCTTGCAGCATATGAAACCCGATGAGAAAGACAACCAGCCCCCCGGTAATTTGAAATGCGGGAAGAGTGAGGCCAAACAGCTCAAAGATTACCTTCCCAGCCACTGAAAATAATGTAACGATCAAAAATGCCAGCGTTAACGATCTAAATGCTATAGCCGCTGTTGTCTGTTCATCATCGCCACTTGTGAGGCCAAGGAAAATCGGGACATTAGCGATGGGGTTCATTATGGCGAAAAAACCCATAAATACAGTTACAGCGTGGAGCAGCATGTTTTCCATTCTATGTCCAATTCCTTCTCAGTTGATGGGATACGGTATAACGCCCCGGTTCAGTGGTGCGGCGGTGTTGTTTATCCTGCATTCAAACAAGATTAATATTCAAAAACAAAAAGTCAAGCTGTTACTATCC
>CAZVYR010000220.1:0-6883 GCA_964631555.1 uncultured Leptospirales bacterium | reverse complement strand
TAAAATTTCTTCAATGACCGGTTTTTTTTGTAATATCATGATGTAGCTGTAATCCCGAAGTTTAATATTAATATATTACCAATAGATTAAAAATTTTAATCAGAAATCCATAATGGTTACCGATTATCCGATTATTATTTAAAAATAATGAAAAAGAGTCAAAGAATAAAAACATGTTACTTTAACGGATCAATACTGTTCTATGATAGCTTCCCCTCCGTATCAGAGTCGCTTCCCCTCCGTTTCAAAGTCGATTATAAGTAAGTATAATCTCAGATAATTTGGAAACAAGTTTTGTACTCAAAACTATAGTGCATTTTATGAATGACATATTATTAAATAACATTGACTATGGAATTGCTTTTAATATTTTCAGTAAATTTTTTTATCATGGTATGAAGAGGGTTGTAAACATGACTTTTGAATTTGACGGGGCAAAATATGAGAAAGCCTCAACTCATCAAAAGGAATGGGGCACCAGATTAATTTCCGAATTAAAATTAACAGGGAACGAGCGAATACTTGATCTCGGTTGTGGAGATGGCTCGCTTACCGAGACCCTTGCACATCTCGTTCCTGATGGTAATGTTCTTGGTATTGATGCGTCAAAAGGAATGATCGATGTTGCCCGGAACAGAACAGGCAGCAATCTCAGGTTTGAATTACATGATATTAACACAATGGATTTGCCTGAAAAATTCGATATTATTATTTCAAATGCAACATTGCACTGGATTAAAGATCATCAAAAGTTATGGGTAAATATTAAGAATATATTATCTGAGAATGCTATTGTACGTTTTAACTTTGCGGCACATGGTAATTGTTCGCATTTTTATAAAATCATTCGTGAAGCAATAGCCCTTGATGATTATCAAACATATTTTAGTGACTTTGAATGGCCATGGTATATGCCTGAGGTTGATGAATACAGGGAAATTATTAATATGCAGACTTTTTCTGAAATAAAAGTCTGGGGTGAAAACGCTGATCGCACGTTCCCTGATAAAAAGTCGATCATCGGCTGGATTAACCAACCAAGTATAGTTCCTTTCCTGAAATATATACCGGAAGAAAAAAAAGAAAAGTTTAGAAGTTATGTTATTAAGCAAATGCTAATAGATACAGCCAGACCGGATGGAGGCTATTTCGAGACATTCAGGAGAATCAATATTTTTGCACAAAATTGAATAGTATGATAATTTGATTTAGATTTTGATGAAATAAATTTTCTATTTATATATTTTATTTTTTATAACAGCGGGACATAGATAAAAGGTATTATTTAAATATATATATCAGGAATTTGGAATCATCAAAATTTTATTTGACATATGTTAAACTTGTTTTATTCTCAAAGATTACCGGATATTATTTTTGCGGGAAGCGTTAGATAGAGGTGAATTATGCTTGAATTAAAGAATCTGAGTTTTTATGCCCACGATACGGAGTCAAATACATCTGCTCAAGACAGAGCTATAATAAATAACATCAGCTATACTTTTGAAAAAGGAAAATTTTATACCATAACCGGACCTAATGGAAGCGGGAAAACAACAATGGCAAGACTTATAATGGGTATCTATGAAGCTGATTCAGGAAAAATATTATTTAATGGGAAGGATATAACTCCACTGTCAATCACTGATCGCGCCCGTACTGGAATAGCTTATAGTTTTCAGAATCCTGCCCGTTTTAAGGGAACAACATGCAGGGATCTTCTTTCTATTGCAGCAAAGACCGAGGATGAAGAAAAGATTCTTGAGATCATCACACGGGTAGGGATATGTTCGCTGGATTTTCTGGATAAACCTGTCGATTCAAAACTGTCCGGGGGGGAAATAAAGAAGATAGAGCTTGCTACTACTATCGCTCTTAATCCTGTAATCGCTATTTATGATGAGCCGGATACCGGGATTGATCTTTGGACCATTGAGCCCATGGTTAATCTTCTGAAAAGAGAACAGGCTGAGCATGGTACAACTACGATAGTGGTCAGTCATAACCGCAGATTCCTTGAGGCTGCTGATGTGGTCATAATAATGAAGCAGGGAAAATTCGTTTACAACGGCGATCTCGATAATGCTGTTTCGTTATTAAATGATTTAAGCCTGTGTAATTATACTGATGTCTGTGAAGGAGAATATAATGTTAGATGCTATAGATAAGGAACTGTTAAAGACTGTCGCTGACCTGGAGAACATACCAAAAGGCGCTTATAATATACGGAAAAACGGTCAACTGCTCGGGAGAGAAGTTTCCGCAAATATAAATATTGAGACTAACGAAGAAGGCAATGGAATAATTATTACTATCAAGCCAGGGACAAAAGGAGAATCAGTTCATATACCTGTTATTGTGAGCCAGGCAGGATTAAATGATGTTGTTTATAACACGTTTATTATCGGAGAAGATTCGGATGTCACTATTGTAGCAGGCTGCGGTATTCATTGCGGAACGTCCGAAAGCGAGGGTCATGAGGGTATTCATGAATTTCGTATAGGAAAGAATGCCACTATGAAATATGTTGAAAAACATGTGGCGCTCGGGGAAGGAAAAGGCAAACGGGTTCTCAATCCGACAACTAGAGTTTTTCTTGATAATGGTGCGCAAGCTGAGATGGAATTATCGCAGCTTGGGGGAGTAGATACCGCTAACAGGGTAAATGAAGCGACCGTGGGGCAGGGAAGTTCACTTCTTATTACTGAAAGAGTAATGACCGATGGAATCCAGACAGCAGTATCCAGGAACGAGATTTTACTCGTAGGCGCGGATAGTAGTGCCAACATGGTATCAAGGTCGGTGATAAAGGATGATTCAAGCCAGAATTTTTATGCTACTCTTGAAGCAAGGGCAAAATGTTTCGGGCATATAGAGTGTGATGCCATAATCATGGGCAACGGCAGGAATGAGACTATTCCGGCACTAAAAGCGTTGCACCCGGATGCTGAACTTACCCATGAGGCTTCGATAGGGAAGATCGCCAACGACCAGCTCATGAAGCTTATGAGCCTTGGCCTTACTTACGATGAAGCTGTAAACACGATAATCAAAGGCTTTTTAAGATAGAGAGAAAAAAATTTTAAGACATAAAAATAACAGCATATATTAACAGAATTGATTGAGTGTTAAAAAACAGTCAAGATGCTTGTTTATTTATGGGCTATGCCGGTTATTTTGTTAATATCGTTCAGGTTCTCAGAAATCATATATTCCTTTAGTTTGTCAACGCATTCAGCAGCTATCACAGGCTGTACCATGTTCGCAGTACCTATTGATACTGCAGTTGCTCCGGCCATAATGAATTCAACTACATCTTCAATACTTGTGATACCTCCTAATCCTATAATTGGGATATTTACGTTATCATATATTTCGTAAATTATTCTTACTGCAACAGGCTTTATCGCAGGGCCGCTGAGTCCTGCTGATTTTCTAAAAAAATGAGGTTTCTTCTTCTGTATGTCGATCTTCATTCCAAGAAGTGTGTTTATTGCCGACAGCGCATTCACCCCAATATTCTCTGCTGCTTTGGCAAATTGAGTTACATCTGTAACATTGGGTGACAGCTTGACAATTAGAACTCCTTTTGTAGCTTTCCTGACCTTTTCCAGAAGGTTTATGAATGTATTCAAATCATTTCCAAAAGCCAGGCCGCCTTGTTCAACATTCGGACACGATACATTCAATTCAATGGCAGCAATTCCTTCTGTTTCGGACAATATCCTGCAAAGTTCCACATTCTCTTCGATTGAGTGACCTGCAACGTTTGGTATTACAGTCGCATTTTTCCTGAGCAAGAACGGCAGCTTCTCAAGGAGAAAACGCTCTAGACCTACGTTCTGCAGTCCTATTGAATTCAGTACTCCGGATGCTGTTTCAATAATTCTTGGTCCCTTATTGCCCTGCCGCGGTTTTATTGATAATCCTTTTGTGAAAATTGCACCAATAGCTGACAGGTCAAGAAAAGAAGACAACTCTTCACCATATCCGGCTGTTCCTGAAGCAAGGGTGATTGGATTTTTAAGGATCAAACTGCCGATTTTAACAGAAGTGTTCAAAATAATATCCCGCCTGAGATTATTTCTTTTACAATTTAAGAGAGCAATTATTGTAATAGTCAACTATTTTGTGAATTGAATAATTTTAACTTTACAATACAATAAGATTTTATTTTTATTACGGCTTATATTATAACCAGTAAGAGGGGTAAAATGACATGCCTTGCATTTGATATAGACGGAACTATTTTCGATTGCACTGAAATTATTGTAGATGCGTTCCGCCAAGGAATTATTGCTTTCAGCAAAACCAGCTCAAAGAAAATTCAATTGCCGGGTAAACAGGAAATTAAATCAGTTCTGGGCACTCCGCATGATCAAATATTTCAGCAATTATTTCCTGACCTGGAGAACGATGATCAGTATAAAATTAATGAACTATCAACAGAATCACTTGTCAAAATTGTTAACAACGGTGGTGGAAATATATTTAAAGGTGTTTCTTATACTCTGAAATTGTTTCATAAGCAGGGATATAAGATATTTGCTGCTTCGAACGGTAATCAACAGTATATTGAAGCGGTATTAAAGAGTAATGATCTGTTTGATTATTTTTCAAAGCCGCTCATAGTACTTGGCCCAACTATTATATCTAAATCAGAAATAGTCAAATATTATAAAGATAATATATGCAATGATGATTTGCTGATAATGATAGGGGACAGGCATACTGATATGATCGCAGCAAAGGAAAACGACGTACCGTTTATCGGATGCGTTTTTGGCCATGCTGAAAGTTCTGAATTGAAAGGTTCGCAATGGTTAACCGCTGATTTCAATAATATATTTAATATTGTTAAAGAGATTGAAAAATAATACTCATATAATTACGGGGACTAAAATGAACAAAAGAAGAATAATCATCCCTGCTTTGTTTTTAATTATTGTAATACTGTTTTTTATTTTTTATAGAAAGCCTTCTGTTTACAGATATACCAGAAGCCAGTTAGGTACAGTAATAAATATTACAATAATTGCATATTCCGAAGATAAAGCTGCAAAAACATCTCAAAAGGCTTTTACGGAGATCGAACGGATAGAGAATTTAATGAGTCCCTACAGGGTAAATTCTGATATATATAAAATCAATAATAATGCTTATAATGAGACAGTAAAAGTATCTGAAGAGTCTTTTAACCTGATCAGGAAATCATATAAAGTAGCCGAGCTTACAAACGGGAGTTTTGATATAACATTTGCCTCACTCTCCCAGGTTTGGGATTTCAATAAGGATAATTTTACGCCTCCTTCTGAACCTGTTATAAGAAAATTGTTACCTGATCTTGGCTATAAAAATCTTGTATTAGATCCTGCAAATTATACTGTAAGATTCAGGAAAAAAGGAACCAAAATAGGATTGGGCGGGATCGCGAAGGGGTATGCTATCAAGAGAGGTATTCAGGTAATTAGAAATGCAGGCATTGAGAACGCAATACTTGAAGCAGGAGGAGACGTCCAGGTAATAGGCGATAAGTTCAACCAGAAGTGGAGAATCGGGCTAAGGCATCCGAGGACTGATGATTTAATACTCGCGATAGAATTGGATGATATGGATTCAATAGCGACTAGCGGAGACTACGAGAGATTCAGGATGTACAATGGTATAAGGTATCATCATATATTAAATCCAAAGACAGGTTTTCCTGCTAAGACTTTTTCCTCGGTTTCAGTTATCTCAAAAGACCCGACTGATGCGGATATTTTCGCGACTGCTTTTTTTGTTATGGGGAAAAATAAAGCAGTAGACCTTTTAAAGCAGCGGAAAGATCTGAAGGCAATATTCGTTGATCTGGATTTAAAATGCTCAGCATCTAGAGAGTTAAAAGATAAAATAACTTCTTTTAATAATTATGTTATAGAATGGTTCTAAACGATAATATAATTTAGATGAGAATTATAAATAACCCCGTCCGGGAGGACGGGGAAAATTTGCTAAAAATAAAAACCGAAAATATATACAGATTAATTTATTTTAATATATTAATACTATGCAGCGCTTAAGAAAATTTCATCTGCCGCGAGAGGGATTTGAACCCTCACAGGCGTTCGCCCACCAGACCCTGAACCTGGCGCGTCTACCAATTCCGCCATCGCGGCATATGATTAAGAAACATTACCCTTTCTAATAATGTATATCTTTTTTTTCAAGAAAAAATCAGACTAATTTATCAATTGATACAATTTTTAAGTTTTTCGTTTCTTCACCTAATTTTAACGTTACTTCTTCATCTATTGTCTTTCCCAAAAGGGCTTTTGCTATTGGCGACCGATAAGATAGTATCTTTTTATCATAATCAGCATCCCATGGCCCAAGAACAATATAATTGCTGTTATCTTTTGTGTCCAAATCAAGATAATTTACTCTGGTACCGATGTTTACTTTCTCAGTCGAGATGTTATTTGGGTTTAGTATCTCAGCTTTTTTAATCTCATTATCGAGCCTGTTAATAGCTAATTTAAGAACAGTCTGCTTTTCCATCAATGCATTATATTCCACGTTTTCTCTTACATCACCGGAAATATCAGATGCTTTTCCAAGCTCTTTTGAGAGGTTAACCATTTCTACGTTAACCATTCTGTTCAATTCTGCTTTCATCCTGTTATAGCCTTCACTTGAGACAATTAGCTTTTCAGATTCCGTTTCCCATTCTTCATCGCTAATTTTTTTGTCGGTAATATGAAAGTCGGGATACTTTACCCTTATCAGGGAGAGAAACATTTCTTTTTCAGTATCTTCAATATAACTGATATTCTTGAACAGGTCGTAAAGTTTATGTAAAAAAGGAGATTCGCTTTGTTCTACAATATCTTTTATTATTTCA
>CAZVYR010000219.1:0-6885 GCA_964631555.1 uncultured Leptospirales bacterium | reverse complement strand
CTGTAGAAAACCTGCTGTATATCGATCCATACGTTTCCGGGTCTTATTGTATCGGATTTGCTGCGTTCGAGGTTTTCCTGTCTTTTACCGTTTACTGTTTTATAATATCCTTTCAATACTTTGGGAATATCTGTGTAGACGACTTTGAAGTAGGGATTGCCTTTTACGTAGTGCAGGAGTTCCTGCCTGATCCACATCCAGTTTTTTTGAGTGCCATATCCTCTTTGATTTCTTAGTGTGATATAATTTCTTGGTTTAAGTTCTTTGTAATTCCGCATCATGATCATGAAGTCAGGTAAGGGCTGAAAATCATCTTTATAATCAGCCCCTAACCAGATAAAAAGATGCGCATCAATTTTTAAAACCTCAAGAGCGGTTTCAATCCATTTTCTGGAAAAATCCATATAGTTCTGACGTTCGATTTTAAAAAGATTTTCTGTATTCGCATTGCCCACTTTAACGTTATACGGAGGGTCGTTTATAACCAGAGAAGTTTTTTGATCGGTTGCTATTTTTTTTATATCATTCGGATTAGTTGCGTCTATAACCCCTATCCTGTGGCCGGCTTCTTTGTCTTCGAAAATTTCACCGTATTTCAATCTGCAGTATGGCAGTATTTTTTCGCGCAGTTTCTTGTCTGTGTCAAGCCGTTCTAATCTTTCTGTTGTAGGTTTTATATTATCTTGTTCGTCACTATTAAATGATTGCTGAGAAAATAAATCGGGAGTGTAATCTGGTTCAGATTTCATAAGTAAATTTCTATTGTATTATCGGGTACTAAATATCCGGTTTTTTATGGGTACTTTGAATAGTATCGTGAAGGTAACGATTAGAATAGAATCATTTTTATTTGTAAAGGAAATTATTGATGATCAGTCAGGTCAAGCCCGTCAATTTAATTTACACAGATATAAGGTCCCTTGGTGTTATTCTTGTAATAATCTCATCCTGTATTTCAGAGGCATTTTGAGTGCCTGTCAATACCATTGCTTTTCGAAGTTCCTGTTTAATGGAATCCAGATAATATGAAACTCCGTGTTCTCCTTTACCTACTGCCGCAATTGCCAATGGTCTTCCGATAAGAATAAAGTCGGCTCCAAGCGCAAGCGCTTTAATTACATCGACACCTGTTCTGAATCCGCCGTCTATAAGAATGCGAATATAGCCTTTAACCTCTTTGACAATTTCAGGTAATACATCCATTGATCCTGCCATTTCATCGAGGACCCTTCCGCCATGATTGGAAACGATTATACCGTGTGCTCCGGCTTCAAGTGCTAGTACAGCATCTTTTGCAGTCATTATACCTTTTAATATGAACGGCAAATGAGTCGATGAAATAATTTCTTTTAACGCACTGATACTTTTTGGTCCCACTGACTGGTTTTTCATTGCCATTGTTTTAAATACTACTGCGTCTATATCAATTCCAACAGCAGCGACATTGTTTTTTTCAGCTTTTTTAATTCTTTTTATTATTTCCTTATTATCGCTTCTTGGTTTAAAGATCGGTATTCCCATACCTTCGTTCTCGGAAATCGCCTGTATGCCTATTTTATATTTTTCCGGGCTGGCACCGTCTCCCACGAAAGCGATTGTACCGGCATTGATACAGCCTTTTACAACAGCCCGGTTGTATTCCAGTTCGTCAATCGCACCGCACATATTGGTTACTGTTCCGGTAATCGGGGCTGCCATGACAGGAAATGAGAGAGGGATGCCGAAAAAAGAAGTTGATGTATCCGGTTGAGTTATATCATGAATTACCCGTGTGTTAATTTTATATCTTTTCAACGCTTGCAGGTTCTCCCGGAAAGACGCCCCTGTGCCGATACCGCCCATCCCGGGTACGCCTGTAGGGCAATTTTGCCCGTCGCATACCTTGCAGGCATAGCATACTTTCTTGAATTTATCCCTTGCTGAAATCCTGATGCTTTCCCAGGATATCTCCGCATCCTGAAGAACAATGATTTTCATTACTTCTTTGCATTTTGCAACAGCTTCTTCAGCTTCTTCTAAAGTGTTAGCTAGCGCAATTATATGGCCCGCCTTCTCAACATTGGAGCGCGGTTTAACTACCTTGTCACCTTTCTTAACATTTACAAATATTTCCGCTATGCCGGGTATTTTAAAGGCGTCTTCAAGCCCGGTTACTTCATTAACGATACCGGGCTCTGTAATGATGGCTCTTTCAATACTGACTTTGTTTCGTATAGGTTCCAGGTTACCGGGTTCCTGGCCAAGGGCAATCTCGATTGCGGCTTTCACCAGGTCTACACCTGTTGACAGAGGATATGTATATGCCGACATAAAGCCGCCGGAGAGCCTTGCTGCCAGTTCACCTATCTTCGCCCCTTCAGGGGTTATCTTAATATCCCCTTTGGCGCAGCCGGTATTTATACCAAGGGCCATTATTCCCATTTTCATTACTTTGCAGGCTTCGTCCTGTATATGTTGGGGCAAAGTGGAAGGCATGGTATGACCGGTCTCAACGAAATACGGAGGGTATTCAATAATCCTGTCGGCAATGCCTGTTATCGTGATCTCATTGTTATAGATTACTGCATCAATGGATAGCTCGGGCCCTTCCATGTATTGCTCTATTATGAGTTCCCCGCTGGGGGAGGCTTCTTTTGCGAATTTGAACGCGTCAGGCAGGACGCTCTTGTCATCAATTCTCATTACGCCTCTTGCTCCCATGTTGCTGGAGGGCTTAATTACAACAGGAAAACCTAATTTTTTACATGCTGCTTTCGCGTCGGTAAGGGACCAGACCGGCCAAAAATCAGGGCACGGAACTTTATGTTCTTTAAAGCGCATTCTCATTTTTATTTTATTTGTAGCGGCTTCGGCGTCTTCGAATTTAATGCCTGGGAGGTTGAGCGCGTTCGCGACTGCTGATACTGTCATTGATGCGTCAGTCCCTACTGTGAGAACCGCATTTATTGGTGTTATTTGATTCTGTGCTTTTGCTACGCGTACGGATCCATCTATATCTCTTGTACTCATTACTATGGGTATATCAGCGTATCTCATACCTATAGCGTCGGGATTGTAGTCAGTTACAATTACATTAAGTCCTATTTTTTTTGCGGCTTGAATTACAGGGACCTGAAGAAGACCTCCGCCTATAATCATTATGGATTTTTTCATATAACATCTCCTTAATGAGTTATGACGATAGTTCTAATGAGGGTTGAATAATATATTTTTATATTATGTCTCTTTAACTCATTAATATTATTCGTCAATAACATTATCGGTTTTTTTTGAAAATTTTTTAATTGAAATTTTTCTTAATAAATAAATACTCATCTTCCTGTCTTTTGTGTTAAAATATTCTTTGTTGAATAGGTGATATGATTTGTATTTAAATGACATGGACCGGCGTTTTCCCCGGATTCTTTTATATACGGCTTAATACGGGGTCAATCTCATTCTATGAACGAGTCGTTTTGTAAACGGCCTGTATTATGGAACGGAAGGGAAGCGGTTTTGGAACGGAGTGGATGCGACTTTGAAACGGAGGGGAAGCGGGTTTGAAACGAAGAGGAGTCGGTTTTGAAACGGAGTGGATGCGGCTTTAAAACGGAGTTGAGAGGGATTCTTCAGGGTTTTCCGAAAAAGTTAAAAATAAGACTTTTTCAGCAAGCCTTGAATCGCAACCGGGAAGCTGCATTTTGAACAAACTAATATGGTCTTAATATATTAAGGGAGATAATTTTTGAAAAACAAAAAAAAAGCTGATATATTGATTTGCGGTGCGGGAATTGTAGGGCTTACGATTGCACGGGAGCTGATCCGCAGGAATTATAGCAATATAATAATAATCGAGAAGGAAAAAGAACTCGGGCTTCATGCATCCGGAAGAAACAGCGGGGTACTTCATGCAGGTATCTATTATTCGACAGACAGTTTGAGGGCCAGGAGCTGCCTGAACGGCAATTTCATGATGAAGGAGTATTGTAAAGAGAAAGGATTGCCTTTGCAGGAAAACGGGAAGGTAATAGTAACACGGAATGAGAGTGAGCTGGCAGTGTTAGATGAGCTTTATAAGAGAGCGGTTGCTAATGGCGCGAAGGTGGACATAGTCAGCGAGAAAGAACTGGAAAAAATCGAGCCTAATGCAAAGACCTTTGAAAAAGCCCTTTATTCATATTATACGGCTGTTGTCAGTCCGAAGAAGATACTTAAAAGTCTTTATGATGACCTTATTTCAACAAATAAAGTGCAGATTCTGTTAAATACTAAATTCGAAAGATATACCGGCAGTTCCCTTATTACAACCAGAGGGGAAATAATATTCGACCTGTTCATCAATGCGGCCGGCGCTTTTAGCGATAATATAGCTCATTCATTCGGGATCGGATGCGAGTTTAAACTTATTCCGTTTAAAGGTATTTATAGAAAGCTAAAGAAGGAAATATCCGGTTTGGTGAAGGGGAATATTTACCCGGTTCCTGATATCCGTAACACGTTTCTCGGAGTGCATTTTACGCGGTCGATTGATAATGAAATATATGTTGGCCCGACCGCGATACCAGCGTTCGGACGCGAGAACTATGGTATTATCAGCGGAATGGATTTTGAAGTTATTGAGATTCTCTTCAGGGAAGCTGTTTTCTTTATTGCAGACCCAAAGTTCAGGGGACTGGCACTGACTGAGTTTAAAAAATATTTTCCTCCGTATTTTTTTAATGACACGAAAGAACTCGTTAAAGAAATAAGATCAGGGGACCTGGTTCATTCGAATAAAGCTGGCATCCGTCCTCAATTGATCAACTGGAAAAAGAAGGAATTGATCATGGATTTCAAGGTGCTGAAAGACAGGAACAGCATTCATATTTTAAATGCAATATCACCGGCATTTACGGCATCTATGGATTTCGCGAAATATATTGCGGATACTTATGTGGAAGATAATTAAGATAATGGTTACGTACGCGTCATGGCTCAGGTAATAAGCCGGGTAAGCAGCAGTATTCTTGTCAGTATTTCATTCAAAAGCCCTGAGCCTGTCACTCCAGTCAACTCCCAGAAGTCTTGCGTAATAAATTGTCTGGGCGCGCATTCTGTTTGCAAAGCTTTCAGGAGTAAGCAGCCCGAGTTTAAGAAGATAATCGCTTCGGATTCTCATAACATTAATACCAAGGTAGTAAAAACCGTGCGCTTTTTTATCGTATAAAAAAAAATATATCAATCTGTATTCTTCTTTCTTATTTATGGAGATCATCCATTTTTTCATTGGCTGTGTGCATACATTCCTGATAATAAAAATATTATCCTTCAGGAATAATTCACTTATGAAGTTGAGCCTGCCGAACCTGTTGTCGGTTATTACAAAATATTTTGTAATAACGCGTGAAAAATTTTTAAAAGCAGGATCATCATCTTCCTTGGTTTTTTTTTCATTGTTCAGTTCTCTGCTATCTTCGATCAGGGTCTGTATTTTTTTATCTGATATTGAATAATATTTAATGCCGGACAGCTTTGAACTATTGCTGAGCAGGTCCGGAAGAGAGATTCCTGATTCTCTAACAGCCTTGTATGGGATAAAAGCTTTTTCAGTGCATAACATCTCATATCCTTTTAATGAACTAAAAACTGGATTTTCAGGCAAAAGCGTATTTTTATCCGGGGTACCCGACGATATGGTCCCCCTGTTTTTAAGATACGCTCTGGAAATGATTTGCCCGTTATTGACAATTGTGCGTTCTTTTTTGGTGAACAGATCATCTATAGTGAGTGATGGAATTGATTGTGAAAAAGCGATTTGAGGGATAAAAATTAATATTATTGCATGTTTAAAGCATATATATTTATAATTAATTCGTTTGTTTAGTTTGTTCCACATTTTCAATGTATTTTTAATAATTAATACTACTGCGATTTTACAATATATGATTGTTTCTGTCAGTAATTTAATTCTATTCCGAACAAGCAAAATACAGTATTGATCTTACTATTTCTTAAATTTCGGAAGATCATACAAAATATTGACAGAAATTAAACAGAAAGCTGCAAGCAAATTATCCGTATTTTTATCGCAGAATTACAGGAAATATATTGGTTTTTTCTGTAAATTTACTCATAAAAACAGTATTTGGAGCCTATTTGTTACTGAATTGTAAAATATCATGGGAAATGATATAAATCAGAACAACAAAATTTGACAGACTTGTCGTGTAGTATATATGTTGGTATCATATATTTTATAGAATATTTCGGAGGAATTTATGAGAAAAGAAAGCCCAATAATCGCTGTGGAAAGGAGTTATTCAGTACAGAAGGAAAAAGATGAACCTATTTCCTCCTATTTCGGGGAAAACACATTCGGCTCGAAAATAATGAAGAATAAGCTTCCTAAGGATGTTTATAAAAAGCTGACTGACATTATAGATAAGAACAAAAAACTTGATATTGAAACTGCCAATCAGGTAGCTCATGCAATGAAGGAATGGGCAATTGAGAACGGGGCCACCCATTTTGCGCATTGGTTTCAGCCTATGACAGGTGCTACTGCTGAGAAGCACGATGCTTTTATTGAACCGATAGGGGAAGGCGAGGTCATTGAAAGATTTTCCGGGAAACAACTCGTTCAGGGAGAACCGGATGCATCCAGTTTTCCCAGCGGAGGTATACGGGCTACATTTGAAGCCAGGGGGTATACTGCCTGGGATATGTCCAGTCCCGCGTTCTTAAGGAAAAACGGACTTGGCACTACGCTTTCCATACCGACTGTTTTCATCTCTTATACCGGTGAAGCTTTGGACAAGAAAACTCCCCTTTTACGTTCAATTAGCGCAGTGAACACAAGCGCATTACGTGTTCTGAGATTGTTGGGCAACAGAAAATCAAAGAAGGTTATTTCAACCCTTGGTCCTG
>CAZVYR010000218.1:0-6898 GCA_964631555.1 uncultured Leptospirales bacterium | reverse complement strand
GGCTACCCATGGTTGAAACCGTGGGTAGCCTGTTGCTGTTTTTTGTTGCATAGTCAAACCCGGTTTGATAATAGTGAACTATACAAGCAACTAATTTTAATATAAGCAAAGTGACCGGCTTTTTAGCAGGGATGATACGGTTAGCGGGGCACGCGGCTGAAGCGCTGTGTGACACCGGATTAAATTATTTTGATTGACTTTCCGGATTGATCCGGGAAGCTTACTCTTATTGGCAACTATCCTGCCAATTCTGTCCTGCATTATTATTTATTCCGTTGCGGATCTATTCTGATTTTAGTAATAGAAGTATCTCTTGCCTGGTGATTGGTGTTTGTGAATCGGGTAAACATCTAATTCTTTTAAAAAAATTAAAGTAATAACATTGAATAATGTTCTTCATGATAATGTAAAAATTGATTCGAATGATAAGTTTGTTAACGGTTATTTTTGGGAATATGTAAGAGAAATACAGGCTAATAAAATTATCCCTACAGTCATATTAGTAAAATTTATTACGTCAACAAATGTTGATTCGCTATCAGAAGAAGCATATATCCAGGTTGATGATAAAACTATAGCAACAAAAGTTGCAGAATTAACTGCTTTAGCACAATCGGAAACGCAAGTTAAGTCAAGTACAGCAAAAGTTTTGGATATAAAAGAAGGCGGATTTAAAGATGAAACTGAAGTAAAATCCACTACTTATCAGTATAATATTTTATCAGGTAAATTGGAGTTAACAAAGGAAATTGAAGATTTAATACTTAATTCAAAAAAGTTAACTTTCAGATTTTATGCATTTAAAGATCCGATTACTGTTAATGTGACTGAAAGTGAATTGAATTTAATAAAGAAATTTTTGAAAACAACTGAAGCGGATTCAAAGAGTTGAAATTAATTAGAAATTATACAGGGGTTGAAAATTTATTGTAAACAAAATAGCCTGACATTTACAGCCGGATACTTGCATACGTATTTTGCAAAGTGATCTTGATTAGTTTTTGCAGATACGTGCAAATATTCGTATGAGTGGCGAAGGATAAGATTGCTCGTAACGTTATGAAGAATCAAACACCTTATTATATAGACTTAAGAATTATATATTTTTATTGATGTTTTATAAATCAGTACTAATTCTTTAAGTACGGCTGAACATTTAATTAAAAATAAAAAGGATTGACATGTACATACATTTGTGCATACATTATATATGGTGTAATGTTTGAATGGGACGAATTAAAAGCCAGGACTAATAAGTCAAAGCATGGCATTTCATTTGCCGACACATTTGCTGTCTTTGAAGATCCTCTATGGTTATAGCATTCGGATCTTCAGCAGAATGAATCTCGTTATGTTACAATGGGAATGGATGCGTTCGGCCGCATACTGGTAATAGTATACACATGGCGAGAAGATAATATTCGAATAATTTCCGCACGTAAGGCTAAACGTTATAAGGTGAAACAATATGAAGGAGAAATATGATTTTACAAAAGGTAAAAGAGGTGCAGTTCTTCCTTCATCAGGAAGCAAGGTTCGGATCACTATTCGACTTGACCGCGATATAATCGACTGGTTCAGAACAAAAGTTGAAGAACAAGGCGGTGGGAACTACCAGACCTTACTTAATGATGCTCTTCGGGCGTATATCAATAATCATGACAAATCAATTGAAGAAGTAATCCGTCGCGTTGTTCGGGAAGAATTACATGCTACGTAAAAATTAGAAAAATCTATTAATAAAGCTGTGCTTGTGCCAGGATAAGCTTGAAATATCGGGAAGAGTCTCTTATAAGTGAGGAATCTTCTTTAAAGGAGGAGTCTCCTTCAAAGGAGGAGTCTCCTTCAAAGGAGACTCCTCCTTTAGAGGAGATTCCTCAGATATACCAGCCCTAGTCTGAAAGCTGGTGCGGTATCCTGAATGACCATGTAAAGTGTCAGTGATTCAGGAGCGGAATGGATCGTTAAGCATGATATCCGGCTTAGCGGGCTTGATTATCTATCAATAAGCGAATATAAAAACAGTGTTACTGTACATGAGATATTGCTCAGTCACGGCGTTATCCCGCTGGAAGGAGTTGATCTGTCAAAGGCAAAGGTGGGGCAGGGTGAATATCAGTTAATTTGTCTGCCTTTAAAGCTGCTTTTGTGTATGAGGGTGGTAAGCGTCAAATACACCCTATCTTGTGTTAACTCAAGATGTGTCGTATTCTTTTATAACAAAGTAAAATGAGGAGAATACGATGAAAGAATCAAGGAACAATGGATGTGCCTTATTCAGGACATCGGGTTTGATTTGAGGCTTGCGATTATTTTAAAGTAACTGACAACAGGTTCGGCGATATCGTGTTTAAAAGCGAGCTGTATAATGAAGCAATGGCTTTGTGCTAAAAAATGTCTGCAACTATCCGCTGAAGAAATTTTTATTTCATTCAACAGAAGCGGCGAGTATCAGTTGATATTTTTTTTATTAATGATGCGAATACGAAAGAATATTTTTATTACTCGTTGAACGCAGTGAGGATCAGGAATGATACTTTTTTCAGGTCAGGGCTCTTTTCGGCTGCAAGTTTTGCCAACCGCATCCGTGCTTATACAGTTCATATGCCAGGGCTGATTGGACTTGACCGGCAGGACAGATTGAAAGCGTTCGATTAGGCAGTAAAAAGCGATGTTTTAGTATTTATATTCGATCCCAAACATTGTATTTATGCCTGAAATATCAATGCTTTCCAGAGGGTGAAGCCGCATTGCAATGTTGTCTTTTAATACTAATTTAAGTGATACCCTTTCGCTGACGGGTTTCTTAATGCCGACCAGGAAATGGTAGCCGTATGAATATAATGTATATGTCTTTGCAGTGCGTTCGCTTGTATCTCGTTTATAGAACCCGGACAGTCCTGCTCCGATAAAAGGAACAGCTTCATATTCTCTGACGTCAAAATTGATTAAATATGTGAAATTCAGGGGGATAATAAAAAGATCATGTTCGCCTGTGTTATATTCCATTGAAGAATAAATTAATCCGGAGGAGATCTCCAGATCGGTCCTTGAGCTTATTCTGGTTGACCATGCTGCCTGAAAATTAAACGCGACTGTGTAAAATTCCGATTCCACTTCGCCTCTGAAATCATATACGCCAAGCATGCCGGATAATGAATCCGCTCTTAAAGTGTTAATGTTTATAAATAAAAATAAAAAGCAAATACTGCTAAAGATCAAAATCCTGTATTGTTTCACCGAATGTACCTATTGTCTTTATATTTATTCTGTTTTCTTTCGCATAAAATCCGACTTTTGTCAGGTGAAAATAACCCTCTCCGCCTTCGTCATATAAAAAAGCTCCGCCTCCCCCGGTAATTATGTGATCGATATTGTTCTTTTTGTAATGAAAGAATTGATGTTCATGGCTTTCGATTATAAGTACGACTTTGCTGAACGATTCAATGGTCGCATGCAGGCTGTCGGCATTTATAAGATTGTCTCCTTTATAATGTCCCTGCGGATAAAAGGGGCGATGTAAAAAAATAATTATTTTATTAATACTGCTATCGTTTGAAGCCGTGTTCAATGAATCTATCAGCCAGTCATACTGTTCGCCGGTTATGGAGTTGACTTCGCCAGGGATCTCCGTATCGAGAACAATGAAATATACATCCCTGTTTATGAATGAATAGTACAGTTCATTCCCGGGCATATCAACCTGTTTTATATATATCTGCTGTGTTTCAATGGAGTCAACATCGTGATTTCCGACAGCAGTGTACATTTTTGTTGTTTGTATTATAGCTTTCGAATAGTAAAAGAATTTCATCCATTCAAGCTCATTGCCAGGTTCCGGGACAATATCTCCAAGTATCACGACAAATTCCGGGTTCGGATCATATAAAGCTACTACTTTTGCAAGCTGATGGTAAATTCCGTAACCCGATCTGATGTCTCCTATCACAATGAAAGACCAGTCCGCATCGTCCTCTATTGCGTTGCTTGAACAACGGCTTACTGAAGCAGGGATCAATATAAGAATAAATAATATTAAGAAATGAAAAATATTAGTTCCTGTTGATTTTCTTTTTTTGTGAAATGTGTTTAATAATTTCATTTTCAGATTGCTGTTTATTTTTCATAAAATTATTTTTTATCATATAGTATCTGCGATTAAGATACAAGAACTTTTAAAAAATATTCTTTTATTATCAACCTTACCGGGAAAATAACGTATAATAAGTGTAACGGAAGACGAGGTGTAATATTTGGATGAAAGACAACTGATCCTTTCCTGTCAAAAAGGTGAAAAGGAAGCTTTTAACGAATTCATCAGGCTTTATTATCCGTATGTTTCGAAGTTTCTGTTTAAACTGACTATAAACGAAACATTAAGCGAAGACCTGATGCAGGACACATTTATCAGGCTGATACGCGGGATCAACAGTTATGATGCAGGCGGGGAAGCGAATATTGACGCGGCCGGGACCATTGCCGCGCTTGTTATAATCTTTTACTGGCTGCTTCTCGCCCTTTGGGTATATCAGAACGACCTGATATCCGGAACAGACCCCGTTCTGTGGGGGGGGATCGCCCTTGTTACGAACATTGCGGGCCTGTTACAAATGTAATGCAATACAGAGCAGGAACAATATTTACTCATTTATATTGAAATATGCAATTCAAATAATTTTTTTTTAGTTAAAAATTACATTAAGTGAATGAAGAATTTAGATAATATTGTTTGAGTCTGACGAAACTAGCGGCTTGTTTGTCTTGTATATTGGAAAAACGATAACAATCGATATCTATATATTAATATAGAGAATAATATTGGAAAAGATAGTTTTTCAACGATCTCATTAGAATTAAATATTCTGTTTTAATGATTAATTTTTTAATATTAATTAAAATGTGATAGAGAAATTAGCTGCTTATTTACAAATTTTTATTGTGATTGCTATAATATTGATAATATAGAAGTTTTTATTTCGAAATAAAGATTAGTTTATTTAAATAATTACTGACTTTTTAAGTATAACGCTGTTGTTATTAATTCAATTGCTATGAAATAATTTTTATAGCATTAATATTAAATTTATTTTAGATAATAAATTATGCGAGAGATACCAAAAAGAGATTGGAAAATACTTAGATCTCTAAAAGATCAATTGCTGCAACAATTTTGTGAGAGAATTCTCTTAAAAATAAAGCCTATTATTGATAACCGGGAAAACGATAGCTATCAAGCTTATTTAAAGTTATATAAAACAATAATAGAAGAAGATAAAACACTCGGTTATTTGTTTGACGATCTTAGGAGAAGTACTGCATTTTCTGTTTTGGCAGCCTGGAGAAGATATGATCTTCTTTCAGATGATAATTATAACCGGTTAACTGAAGAGACAAGAAGAGTAATCAACAATTATAATTCTTTATGAATAGAAAGCAAATTGAGTTTATCTAGCATAGAAAAATAATCTATTCCTGGCCCTAATAAAAAAATGCATGCAAAGTGAAAAACCAGAAGTTGCTTGAATGCGATTCTTTTAAGGGAAATTTTAGTTAATTTGAAATTGAACTTAGAGAGAACTGCATAGCGGTTTTTATTGACAATCAATACTTTTTGATATATATCAATAAGACTTTTCTTTGAATTTTGCAGGTATTGAAATATGTTAAAAATAGTGAAGATCATAGCAGCAGTGTCTCTGGCGATATCCTTTCTCTTTTTACATCCGCCTGAAGCAAACGCACAGACAAAAAATTATATATTTGTACCGAACGATTCGAATTTTTTTGTCCTGGGAATAGAAAACCGTCAGTTTATCATCAATCAATCAAAGCTGACTGAGTGGGGACTGCAAAAGGATTTTTCCGGACTTTCAACCGGCAAAAGGATTGTTACTGCCGGTGATGACCCTGCCGGTCTTGCCGTTGCGGAGAAGATGAACGCCCTTATAGCTAGTTTGCGTCAGCAATCTATGAATGCCGAGGATCTACGTAACTATACTAATTATATAGAGGCCTCCCTCGGCCAGGATCAGCAGATTCTTTTGAGAATAAGGGAACTGATTTTACGTTCGTCAAACGGGATACTCGGTCCTGATGACCGTGAATATATACAGGAGGAAATAGATCAGCTCATTAAGGAGATCGATATGAACTCCCAGATATCTCAGTTCAATAAAAAAAGGGTGATTGAAGAGGTAACATCAGAAAGTTTGGGCCTAGTGAAAGTCGATGTCGTTAAAAGCCCTGATGCATCCATAGGAGTGCTTGATGAGGCAATGAAAAAAATTCAGCGGCTGAGGACAGTTGCCGGAGCTAAAAACAATATACTTACATTTCAGATTGAAGGGAAAAGTTACTATATGCTGAATCTGCAGAGTGCGGAGAGTGGGATTAGGGATATTGATATGGCCGAAGGGACGATATCGCTCATGAAGAATTCGGTTTTACTGAAGGCACAGTATGGGATAATACTGCTTATGAAGTAAAATTTTAAGACTTTAACTCGAATAGATTTATTTTCTATTGTCAAGGTAACTTTATTTAAGAATGGCGGGAATTTTTTCAGAATGTTTTTAGCTTAACTTAGATGAATACTTTTACTTTATTTCAGCTCTATTCAGAAATATTTTTCAAACAGGCTGAAATTATTTAATGCAATTACTCACAATAATTATAAACCTGCGGGAAATAAAATAAAATATGATGTCGTGGATATGTTCTGGCTGAGTGACGGCAAGCTTGCCGGGCATTGGGATGTTGCTGATACAAGAGCGCTCTTTATGCAGGCAGGCGGACTAAAAGAGGTAAAGGAATAGTTCTTATTCTGGATAGATGCGGCTCAGATGATTTGTTTTTATTATTCTGCTGTGTTTGTTATCCGGGGCTTTGTTTTGGCGCT